>JAYUCR010000323.1:0-24072 GCA_043740165.1 Acidobacteriota bacterium
CGGCTGCCCTTTCCAGATCGCATCGCTCAGCTGCGACAGGCCGTAGGCGGCGAAGGCGACGCTGCCGGTGACCTGCATCACCAGCATCGGGTCGGCCCCGGGGTGGAGGGTGTGGCGCGCGACATAAGCGGAGACGAAGCTCACCAGGACGGTGAAGCCGAACCAGAGCCCGAGGTGCTTCCCCATGTTCGGCGTCCCGCTCGGGAAAACCGTCATCATCACCACCGGCCCCTTGGCGAACTTCTCCTGCATCGCCGGCTCCTTCATTTGCTTCATGTCGCCGCAGTGCGGGGTGAAGTAAATTCCCGGCGCCAAGGTCGCCTTGGCGAGGGTGGCGCGCACCGCCTCCTCGTTGGGGAGGGGTTTGTGGTCGGACTTGTGATACTTGAGCGCCATGTGCAGGATGGAGCTGCCCACGAAGACGACGATGGCGGAGACGAGCACGGGGATCCACAGGCTTCCGAACGGCATCGCAGCACCTCCTTCGCCGGAGCGGCGCAGGGAGCGCCGTCCGCGTGGCGGAAATGGTAAGGCAAAAGCCGGCATGGCCGGCAGGCTAATTCGAGGGGGAGCATGAATCCGCGTCGCCCCGCCGGTCTGTACACGATCATCGCCATCAAGCTGGGGAAGAGTCTCCTGCTGTTCGGGATCGCCCTGGGGGCCTACAGCCTGATGGACGAGGACCTGCGCTTCCAGTTCGACCGGCTGCTGCGCTGGGTGCGGCTCGATCCGGAGCACCAGTTCTTCGTCGACCTCGACCTGTCGCTGCAGGCGGTCACCCCTGCGCACCTGCGCTGGATCGCCTCGGGGACGCTGCTCTACGGCCTGCTGCTGTTCGTGGAGAGCGTCGGCCTGATGTTCCGGGTCTTCTGGGCCGGCTGGTTGGCGATCGCCGAGACCGCGTTTTTCATTCCGATCGAGGTCTACGACCTGGTGCGCGGCTTCTCCGTCACGGTCTTCCTGATCTTGATGATCAACGTGCCGATCGTCTGGTACCTGGTGAAAAACCGGAACCGGCTCTTTCACCACGTGTCCCACCACAAGGCCCCCGCCCGCCAGGGCGATGCGCCATTACCGCCGCGCCGCGAGGATCCCTGATCACAGGATCGCTTCGACGCTCTCCCGGAAGACGGCGGTGTGGTGGTCGATGTCGGCCATGGTGGTGCCGGGGGCTATCAGCGCCATGTTGTGGAACGGGGTCATCAGGATGCCGCGGTTGAGCGCCGCCAGGTGCATGTAGTGGTCGAGGTCGTGGTCGATCGATTCGGCCGCCTCGGTGCCGTTGCGCGGCGGCGTTTCGCGGAACCAGTACTCGGCGCGGCAGCCGAGGGCGGTCACGTGCCACGGCAGGCCGATCCCGCGGATGACCGACTGCACGCCGTCGGCCCAGGCCCGCGCCAGCGGGATGGTGCGCGCGAACGCCTCCTCGGTCAGGACCGACGTCAGCGTGGCGCGCATCGCCGCCAGTGACAGGGCGTTCCCGGCCAGCGTCCCGCCGATGCCTCCCGCGTCCGACTCCTCGACCTTGATGCGCGGCGTGATCCGCCGCGCCAGGTCGGCGGTCATGCCGTAGACCGCCGCCGGGACCCCGCTCGCGATCGGCTTGCCGATCGTGAGCATGTCGGGCAGAAGGCCGTGGGCCCGGGTGAATCCGCCCGGTCCGGCGCAGATCGTGTGGGTCTCGTCGAGAATCAGGATCGTGCCCGAGCGCCGCGTGAGATCGCGCAAGGCCTCGTGGAAGCCGGGATCGGGCAGGACGATGCCGATGTTGGTCATCGCCGGCTCGGCCAGGACGCAGGCGACGTCGCCGGGCGCCAGCGCCTCCTCGACCGCCGGGAGGTCGTTGAACTCGACGACCTTCGTGGTGAGCGTCGGATCGACCGGAGGGCCGATGTTTCCGGATCGCGACCGCGGGACACCCTCTTCGAGAGTGATGAACGCCTCGTCGACGCTGCCGTGGTAGCAGTAGTTGAAGACCAGGATCTTCGGGCGGCCGGTGACATGACGCGCCAGGCGGATGGCGAATCGGTTGGCGTCGGTCGCGGTCAGCGCCATCTGCCAGAGGGGGAGCCCGAAGCGGCGCTGGAGCTCCTCGCCGACGAGCACCGCGTCCTCGTTGGGCAGCATGAAGGTGGCGCCGCGCCGCATGGCGGCGGCGACCGCCTCGACGGTGGCGTCGGGGGCATGGCCGGTCATCGCCCCGGTGTCGCCGAGGCAGAGGTCGAGATAGCCGCGGCCGTCGACGTCGGTGAACCGGGGACCCTTGCCCTCGCGGACAAAGACCGGGAAGGCCCCCGGCCAGCGGATCATCCAGTTCATCGGCACGCCGCCCAGGAGGCACTTCTTCGCCCGCTCGAACAGCTCGCGCGACCGCGGGTGCTCGTCGGCGAAGCGCCCCTGCTCCTCCCGGGTCACGCGCAGGAGCTTGTCGCGATCGATGAGGGCGGTGGAAGGCATGGACCGAGCCTACCGGAGGGGCGGTTCTCTAAGCAACCCTCGCTTTGACAACCTCCGGGAAGGGGTGGTATAGAATTCTACCGGAAGTCTGGAGACCAACCCCCCAGACGATTGTGGAGGTACTATGAAGAAACTGGCTCTACTGGTGTGCGCGGTGCTGGTCGCAGGTCTTGCGCTCGGACAGGTCACGAACCTGGTGGCGGCCGGCAAGACTCACGACATGAAGGGCACCGTGGTATCGATGGACGTCGCGGGCAAGAAGCTCACCTTCAAGGACGAGTCGGGCACGAGCATCACGGCGCCCGTCCTCGGCAAGGCCGTGGACACGCTCAAGACACTTAAAGCGGGCGAAGCGGTCATGCTGACCTGCCAGGACAACGAGAAGGGCGACCACGAAGGCATCAGCGTCATCAAGATCGAAAAGGCCCCCGCGGCCTAGAGCTGGAAGTCCTGTTGTCGGATCGACCGGAGGGGTGATCCGGGGGCAAAATCCCGGCACCCCTCTTGAGTTTCCCGCCACCATCCCCTCAGTACGAACCCCGGAACCGTGGGGCGGCCCCGTCCGTATAGCCTCCACGTCGTCATGACCAGCGATATCCGTCTCGGCCTGCGGCTGCTGTGGAAGGACAGAGCGTTCACGCTCACGGCGGCGATCACCCTCGCGACCTGCATCGGCGCCAACACGGCGCTCTTCTCCGTCGTCCACAACGTGCTGTTGAGTCCGCTCCCGGTGCCCGATTCGGACCGTATCTTGTTGCTGAGCAACTCGTACCCCAAGGCGGGGGCGGGCGATCTCGGATACTCGGGGGTGCCCGACTACTACGATCGCCTGCGCGAGACCAACGTCTTCGAGGAGCAGGCGCTGTTCAGCTCGAGGAGCCGGAGCATCGATCAGAACGGCACCCCGACGCGCGTCCAGGTGGTGCAGGCGACCCCCTCGTTCTTCCGCGTGGTGCGCGTGCCGGCGCTCCTCGGGCGCACCTTCACCGACCAGGAAGGGGAGATTGGCAACGAGAAGAAGGCGATCCTGAGCTACGCCTTCTGGCAGTCCCGGTTCGGCGGGGACGCGCAGGTGGTCGGCAAGGATCTTCGCATCGACGGCGAGCCGTGCACCATCGTGGGGGTGATGCCGAAGGGGTTCGTGTTCGTCGAGTCCGACGCCATGCTCTGGACTCCATTGGCGTTCACCGCGCAGCAGAAGTCGGACGACAGCCGCCACAGCAACAACTGGCAGAACATCGGCCGGCTGAAGCCGGGCGCGACGCTGGAGCAGGCGCAGGCCCAGGTCGACGCGCTCAACGCCGCGAATCTCGAACGCTTCCCGCAGTACCGGCAGCTTCTCATCAACGCCGGGTTCCACACGATCGTCACCCGGCTCCGCGACTACCTCGTCCGCGACGTGCGGTCCATCCTTTATCTCATGTGGAGCGGCGCCCTGTTCGTGCTGCTCATCGGCTGCGTCAACGTGGCCAACCTCGTGCTCGTCCGCTCCCGCGCCCGGGTCAAGGAGATGGCGACACGCCTGGCGCTCGGCGCCGGCCACTGGCGCGTGGCGCGTCAGCTGGTGACCGAGAGCGTTCTCCTCATGATGCTGTCGGCCGCGGCCGGGCTGCTTTTCGCCTTCGCCGCGCTCCGGCTCTTCGGCGCGCTCAGCCTCCAGGATCTTCCGCGCGGCCAGGAGATCCGCATCGATGCGGCGGTCGTCCTCTACACCCTCGGCATCGCCACCGTCATGGGGTTCATCCTGGGCCTGATCCCGCTCGCGAGCGTTCTGCCCGCCAACCTCGCCGTCGTGCTGCGCGAGGAGGGCCGTACGGGCACCAGCGGCCGGAGCGCGCGCACGCTCCGCCGTGCCCTCGTCGTGGCCCAGGTGGCGTTCGCCTACGTCCTTCTGATCAGCGCGGGGTTGCTGTTCGCCAGCTTCCGACGCGTGCTCGCGATCGACCCGGGGTTCAGGGCGGAGGGGGTGATGACCGCCTCTATCAGCCTTCCGGCCACGCGCTACGCGGACGACGAGGCGTTGCTGAAGTTCACCGACGAGACGCTGCGGCGCCTGCGCGGGCTGCCCGGCGTCACGAGGGCCGGCGCCACGAGCACGATCCCGTTCGGCAACGACCACAGCGACAGCGTGATCCTGGCGGAGGGGTACCAGATGACCCCCGGCGAGTCGGTGATCTCGCCGACCCAGGTCGCGGTCACGCCCGGCTATTTCGACGCCATGGGGGTCAGGCTGGTCGCCGGCCGCTTCTTCGAGGAACGCGACGCCGCCAAGGCCCCGCCGGTCGTCATCGTGGACGAGAAGCTCGCGCACCGGTTCTGGCCGAAGGAGAGCCCGATCGGCCGCCGAATGTACCTGCCTCAGGACATCAACAACCTGCTGGCCATCACCGACAAGACGGTCTTCCTGACCGTCGTGGGAGTGATCGGGGACGTCAAGCTCGCCAGCCTCACCGAGGGGAGCGATTCGGTGGGGACCTACTACTTCCCGATCGCGCAGAGCGCCTCGCGCGGGGTCACTTTCGCGGTGAAGACCGGCGGCGATCCGGCCTCCCTGTCGAGCAGCGTGCGCGGCGTCCTGGCGCAGCTCGACCGCGAGCTGCCGGTCTTCGAGATGCAGACGATGGAGCAGCGGACGGAGCATTCGCTTCTCAGCCGGAAAGCACCGGCGCTCTTGTCGCTGACCTTCGGCGCGGTGGCGCTGTTCCTGTCGGCCATCGGCATCTACGGCGTCCTGGCCTACCTGGTCACGCAGCGGACCCGGGAGATGGCCATCCGGATAGCGCTCGGCAGCAGCGCCGGGGCCATCTTCAAGCTTGTCCTGCGGGAAGGCCTGCTGCTGATCGGCGGCGGGTTCCTTCTGGGGGCGCTGGGCACCTTCGCCGTGCGCCGGAGCCTGGAAAGCCAGCTCTTCGGCGTGAGCGCGCACGATCCGTGGGTGCTGCTGACGGTCGGCGTCGTCCTGGGCTGCATCGCCATCGCCGCCTGCGCGCTGCCGGCCCGGCGCGCGACGCGCATCAGCCCGCTCCTCGCCCTCGCCGAGTGATCGGCAGGTCCGGAGGGCGCTCCAGGATGGCGGTTACCGGCGATCGATGACGAGCTGGCCGTCCTGCACGCGAATGTCCCGGATCCCGGCGGGGACGCGGAAGGTCTCGCGGTGGGCGGGGTCGCTGAACAGCCGGTCGACGGCGCTCTTGACCGTGGACTCCGGGACGGGAAGGGACCCGATCCAGAGCGCGGTCGGGTCGAGGTGGAGGTAGCCGTCGCGGATCCCAAGGTGGCCGTGCAGCTCGAGCGAGATGTTTTTTCCGTAGAGCTCGAACAGCACGTGGGCGACGATCAGGTCCTTCTCCATGTGCGTTTGCACATCGAGCACCTTCGACTGCACCGCTTCGACGGACATCGATTCCTGAGGAGCTGCGTTCAGGCCGGCCGTGGCCGCACGCTGCGGGGCGCCGCGCGACCGGGTGGGGGCGCGGGCCCCCGCGGCCGGCGCCAGGCTCAGCGACGAGCGCATCCAGGCGTTCAGCTCCGCCTCGTCGAGGCGGAGCGCCGGGGCTCCGCCGGTCGGCGTTCCCGATGCAAAGCGCATCAGCTTGGCCTCGAGTCGCTGTGGCGCCCCCGGGTCCTGGCGCACCTGCGGCGGATCCTTGGGGCGCAGGATCAGGAACACCACGACGATCCCGATCGCGAGCAGACCCCATCGGACGACGCGGAACAGACGCTTTGTGGTGGAGAGGCGAGGTGGTGCAGGAGTCGTGACGACAGGGCGACTCGGCCGCGTTGCAAACCTGGACGTATTCCCCATAGGCGAGGCCTAATCTAGGGCCTTCAACCAGGGATGGCCAGCCGGAAGCGGAGGTCAGCGCCCCTTCACTGCGGCTTGGTGCTCTCCCCGATGGTCAGGCGCCAGAGCGACGAGCCGCCGTTGCTGCGGCAGTAGGCCAGGGAGCGTCCGTCGGGGGACAGGGTTGCCTCTTCGATGAACAGGCCCGACTCGGGGAAGTTCGTGACCGGATGGACGGGGCCGCCGTTGGCCGCGATCCAGTAGAAGTTGCGGTGACTTGGCTGGAAGTAGATCTTGCGTCCGTCACGGGAATAGAAGGCGTGCCGCACCCTCTCGTGCCCCGACGTCAGCGTCTCCTCCGCACCGCCTGCGGCGGGGATCCGCCAGGCCTGCATGGCGCCTCCCTGGTTCGCGAAGAACAGCACCGATCGACCGTCGGGCGACCAATCTCCCGCGTACTTGTTGCCCGGAGAATGGGTGAGCTGGCGCTTGTTCCGGCTGGCCAGATCGAGAACGCAGACCTGCAGCACCCCGTCGCTGAGGCTGTTGTAGAGAAGTTCCTTTCCGTCCGGAGAGTAACGGCCGCCCATCAATTTTGGAGCCGGGGGCAGAACCTCTTCGGCACGGCTGCCATCGACCGCCACGATCCAGAGCGACTGGGCTCCGCCCGCGAAGGCCCGGGTGACCGCGATCTGTCGGCCGTCCGGCGACCAGTCGGGCAGGTTGGCGCCCAGATCCTCGCCGGGGAGATTGAGCGGTTGCTGCTGCCCGGTGGCTAGGTCCAGGATCCAGATCGCCACCGGTCCCATGCGATCGCTCGCGAAAGCGATGCGCTGTCCGTCGCGCGAGAACGACGGGTAACGGTCGATGACCTGTCCTTTGCTGAGTGTCTCTTCAGGCCCCGCGGGGGCTTCGCCGTTCGCTGTCAGCGGCAGCCGCGTCAGATTGAGGGAGCCCTCCAGCCCGGAGACGGCGAGTTCGCGTCCATCCCCGGAGATCGCCAGGTCGCGCAGGATGCCGGTCACCACCCCCAGCGTCGCGGGGCTCCCGCCCAGGGTTCCGGTTTTCTGATCGATCTGGACCGACAGGAGCCGTGTCCCGCCCAGCAGATCGCGACTGAGGTAGTAGAGGCGCTCGCCGGACGGGTCCCACACATGGCTGGTGGTGTCGAGCATCTCCCTGGGAACGCCGCCCCCCGCGGGAAGAAGCAGCATCCGCCCCTGCTGCGTCTCGAAGCTGACCCACTGACCGTTCGGGGAGTACTGCAGACGGACGATTTCCCAGAAAGAGGCCGTGTCGGGGAGGAGCGCTTTCGCAACGCCATTGTCGGTCCCGACTTCCATGATGGAGCGGTGATCCTCCGGGCCCGTCACGAAGGCGATCCGGCGGCCATCCGGGTTCCAGACCGGAAAGTTCGCATCCTCCGCCAGACGCCGAGCCTGTCCGCCCAGGGCCGGGGTCATCCAGAGGTCGCCTCCCAGGGTGCGGAACTCGAGACCGAAGGTGGCGCCGATCTTGATCATCCCGGTCCGCGACGCACGCGTGGAGATGAAGGCGAGCCACTTGCCGTCCGGCGAGAACGCCGGCTGAAAATCCTGCGCCGAATCGTTCGTGACGTTCACGTCCTGGCCGCCCCCCACGCGGCGCGCGTAGATCTCGAAGTTGCCGCTGCGATCGGAAGCGAATGCCAGCATGCTTCCGTCGGGGGACCAGGTGGGCCACTCGGACAGGCCGGGATCGTGCGTCAGGCGCGCGACCTGGGAGAGGACCGCACCGCTCGGAGCCGGCGCGGACCCCGGGCCCATACCGAAGCGCCCGGCGAGAAAGGCGAGTCCGGCGAGCGCCATCCCGGCGACGGCGACCCACCAGCCGGTCCGCCACCGGCGCGATCCGGAGGGAGCCACCGCGGGCGATCCGGTGGCCGGCGCCGCGAGGATCTCCTCGATTTCAATGCGCGCGTCCCCGGCGTCCCGCAGGCGACGCGAGAGATCCTTTTGCAGGCAGCGGCGCAGAAGCGCCACCAGGGCCATAGGAGTGGCTGCCGGGAGGGCGCTCCAGTCGGGCTCGCGCTCGAGGATCTTGCCGATGCAGTCGGAGAGGGTCTCGCCCGGAAAGGCCTGCCGGCGGGTCAGCATCTCGAACAGCACGCATCCGAACGACCAGAGGTCGGTCCGCCGGTCGACCGGTTTGGCGCGCGCCTGCTCCGGGCTCATGTAGGCGGCGGTCCCGACGATGGTGTCCTGCCCCAGGTCGTGACGGGTGACGGTCGGGGACTGCGAGAGATCGCCACCGGACCGGTCGCGCTCGAACGCCTTGGCGAGGCCGAAGTCGAGGACCTTCACCTTGCCGTCCGGCGTGATGATGATGTTGCCCGGCTTCAGATCGCGATGGATGACGCCGCTGTCGTGCGCCGCCTCGAGACCGGCCGCGATCTGCCGCGCGGCCGCGAGCACCTCTGCCATGGGAAGCGGTCCCCGCGCCAGCCGCTCCGCCAGCGTTTCTCCAGGGACCAGCTCGAGGACCAGGAAGCGGATCCCCCCGGCCTCTTCCAGGCCGTGGATGGCGGCGACGTTTGGATGGTTGAGCGCCGCCAGCAGCCGGGCTTCGCGCTCGAACCGCCCCAGGCGGTCGAGATCTTTCGCGAAGACAGCGGGGAGCAGCTTGACGGCGACCTGGCGGTTCAGGCGCGTGTCGAGCGCCTGATACACCACTCCCATGCCGCCCTCGCCGATCTTCCCGATGATGCGATAGTGGTCGAGGGTCTGTCCGGGTGTGATCAACGGAACTTAAAAGTCGTTGTCGGAAGGGGGCTGAGGGCCGGGGACGATGCCGGCGATATCCGGGTCCTCGACGGGACCCGCTTCACCGGGTTCGCCCTCCGGTTGCTCTTTCTTCTTGGCCAGACGGCGCGCCATCTTGTCCTGCTGGCGCTGCTGCCGCGCGGTTTCCTTCTGGCGTTTCATGAAACTCGAACCGGATCGTTTCGCCATGACAAACTCCTCGGCCGGCTGTTCGGGAACCCCCGGCTGGGTTGAAGGACCCATTCTTTCAAATCACCCCGTAGGCTGTCAAAGACGCCGGGGTGCGTGGGCGCGCAGCGTGCTAGAATCTCCGCCGGTCACACCGACCCCCTGCCTCCGGAGGCGACTTTGGCCAAGAACCCCGATCAGTTCACCATCAATGAGCGGATTCATCACGGCATGTACGGCCTGGGCACGATCAAGGAAGTCAATCAGCAGTACACGACGATCGAGTTCGACGAGAACGGCCGTCGGAAATTTCTGACCAGCATCGTTCGCCTCGAGCGCAGCAGTGTCGCGGCGCCCGATCCGCCGCCGCGCAAGTCGCGGGCCAAGAAGCAGCCGGGCGCGCCGGCCGCCGCGAAGACGACCAAGGCGAAAAAGAAAGCGGTTTCTAAGGAAGCCTAGAGGCTGCGCTTGCGGGCGCGAAGGCCGCGGCGGCTGCCGCCGTCCTTCTTGAAGCGCGCGGGTGGGGGGGCCATGTATCCGCCGCCCCCGCCGCCGCTGCTGCGCGGCGCCCCGGAGAAGCGGCCGGCGCCCGGGGTTCTCTCGCGGGCGATGCTGACGTTGATGTTCCTGCCCTGAAGTTCGGCGCTGTTCAGCTTGGTCACCGCCGCGAGCGCTTCGTCCTCGCTGCTCATCTCCACGAATCCGAAACCCCGCGAACGTCCTGTGGTGCGGTCGCGGATGACGGAGGCGCTCTCGCACACCCCGGCGGCCGAGAACAACTCCTTCAACTCGTTGTCGGTGGTCTCGAACGACAGGTTACCAACGAACAGCTTGCGGCTCATCTCAACCCTTTATGTAGGCGAAGAACGAAAGGCCCCCGGAGGATACCTCCGGGGGCCGGGAGTGGTAACGCCGTCGCTCAGACGGGGCGGACGTTGGCGGCCGCGGGTCCCTTCTGACCCGCGACGATGTCGAACTGCACGCTCTGCCCCTCGCTGAGGCTCTTGAACCCCTGCATGCTGATGGCGGAGTGATGGACGAAAACGTCCTTCGAGCCGTCATCGGGGGTGATAAATCCAAAACCCTTCGCGTCGTTGAACCACTTGACCTTACCAGTGACCATGAAACTGTTCTCCTGCCACAAAGCTTTGTTGTTCAGGGCGCAATCGCCCTGTTTCCATTTGACCCCACATTGTCTTGCTTGGTGTGTTGAGCGGACCAGACTGCAGCACGCTGTGGCAGGCGTCTGGGGGTGGTCAATCTACGGTACGCGTGGGAGAGGATAGTGACAACGGTTTCGAATGTCAACACAAAAAGAGGCCGGAGGTGATACGAGGAATCATCACGAGGCGCGATCCGCCGCGTCCGGTTTCTGACGCAGCAGCACCCAGAGCGCCGCGGGCAGGGCGGTCAGGCTGGCGAGCATCGACAGGACGAAAGCGCTTGCCGCGATGATGCCGAACTGCCGCATCGGCGGCAGGTCGGAGAGCGCCAGCGCCAGGAAGCCGCCCGCGTTGATCAGGGTGGCGAAGAGGATGGCGCGGCCGGCGATGCGCAGGGCATGACGCAGCGCCTCCTCCGTCGAGCCGGAGGCGCGCTTCTCCTGGAAGTGGTAGAAGAAATGGATCTGATCGTTCTCGGACGCCCCCAGGACGGTCGAGGCGATCAGGATGGTCGCGACGTTGAGCGGGATCGCGCACAGCCGCATCACCAGGAACATCACCAGGATCGCGAACACCGAGGGGATCATCGCCATGATCCGTCCGGCGCCGCTCTTGAACACGATCAGGAAGGCCATAAAGATGATGGCGGCGGTCAGCAGAAAGCTCTGGCTCAGGGTCGGCACCAGGTACTCGGCGATCTTGGTCTCCAGGAGGCCCTGCCCCACGACGCGCAGCCGCGCCGCGCGCAGCCCCGGCACCTTTTCGGCGGTCGCCTGGAAGCGCTCCGCGAAAAATCCCTTCAGGGCCTCGACGCTCTTGAAGTCACGGTCGCGGTAGATGACCGTCAGGCGGGCGTCGGCCAGCGAGGCCACGTCGACGAACGAGCGCAGCGCCGGCTCCTGGAGCAGCATCTGATCGAGCTGGGTCGCAAGCTCCGGCCACGCGGCAGGATCCTCGGGGAGGTGGTCGCCGCCGCCCCCGACGTATCGCGACCAGCGCAGCAGGGTCGTCGGCCCGGTGACCGATCCGATCTTCGGGTCGCGCTCGAGATCGCGCGCCAGCGCCTCGAGGCCGCGCAACACCTCCGGCTGGAGCATGTCTCCGGCGCCCGCCGTCACCCAGAGCTGCACGACCGACAGCCCGGAGATCGCCTGCTCGAAGCGGCGGGTGTCACGGTAGATCGGCAGATCCTGATCGATGTAGTCGAGCGCGTCGGTCTCGAGCGCCATCGGCGCCAGGCGCCCCGGAATTCCAGTGAGCGCCAGGGTCCCGGCGATCATGAGGAGGAACGAGAGCGCCAGGAGCACGTGGCGCCACCGGTAGCTCCAACGCGGCAGGGCGTCGAACAGGCGCTCCAGCCGGCGCCCGGTGAGCGTCGGCCGCGATCCGGAGGGGGTGCGCAGGATCGACTGCAGCGCGGGGAACAGGGTGAAGACGACGCCCCACGTCAGCAGGAGCCCGAGCGCCACCCACAGCCCCATGTCGCGGATCGGCCGGATGCGCGACACCGCGAGCGCCGCGAAGCCGATCGCCGCCGCCACGATCGACGCCGTGGTCGCCACGAACTTGTTCGTCAGGGTGAAGATCTGGTGGTCCTCGACCGTCACGCCGTCGGGGCGGACGGCGAAGCGCGACTGGAGGTAAACCAGCGCCGCCGTGCAGGTGATGAGAATGGTGAGCGGCACCAGCGACGACACGATGGTGAACGAGAACCCTGCCAGCTTCCCGGCCCCGACGGTCAGCGCCACCGCGGTCAGCAGGGTCAGCAGGAAAGCGCCGAGGGTGCGCAGGGATCGGTACAACCCCAGGATGATGACGACGATGAACGCCCCGAACAACGGGAAGGAGCGGCTGCTGGCGCGCGCCGTTTCCTTCTCGAGATAGGCGTCGACGTAAGGGCCGCCGATGCGGCGCACCGAGGCGAGCGGGGCCGGGTGATCGTCGAACGGCCGGAGGGCGGCGTCGACTTCGGCGAGAACCGCATCGCGCGCTCCGGCGTCGTGCACCGCGAGATCCAGGACCAGCCCCAGGAAGTCGGGCCCGACGAGCCCCTGCTTGCGGAACAGGTCGGTCCCGGTGGCGAAGGCGCGGAACTGGTCGGGGTGCGTCTCCGGGCTCCCCTGAGGGTGGACGCGACGGTAGAGGGAGAGGGCGGAGAAAACGGTCACCCGGGGCACCTCACCCACGCGCGTCTCGATCTCCGCCACCCGCTTCAGGATGGTGGGGTCGAAGGGATCGGCGGCCGCGGCGAGGAGCACCACCTGCTCCCCCTCGGGGAACAGTTTCTGAAACGCCGCGTTATCGCGATAGTCGGGGTCGGTGGCCACGATCAGGCGCGCGATGGCGTTATCGGCGGGGACGCGCAGCGCCAGGGAGACAGCTATCGGGACCAGGAGAGCGTAGGCGGCGACGATCCAGAATCGCCCCGCGACCAGTCGGCGGAACAGACGTGCGAGCCCCGGCGAGGCGGTGGCGTCCATGGGGCGGACAGGGTACAGCGTGCGATACACTGACGCAATGCGGAAACGGCTTGGAGTGTTGACGATCGCCGTGGCGATCGCGGCGACGATCGCCGGATCGCGCGCCGGAGCGGGCGCGCTCCCGGGCCCGCCGGCACCGGCACCGGCGTCGCCGGCGCCGGCGGATCCGAAGCAGCGCGTGCTCGTCGCCTGCGCCCCCGGGTACCCCGGAACCACCGCACAGGCGCAGAGCACCATGGACGAGCTCGCGCGCGTCCTGGGTGCGGCCGCCGGGTGGCCCGAGGGATGGCTCGGCGCGGTCTATCACGAGAGCCTCGCGGGCGGGGTGGCGCGGCTGCGCGAGAGCGGCGCGGTGCTGGCTCTGGTGACCCTGCCGTTTTTCCTGCAGGAGGGCCGTCGCCTGGGACTGACGCCGCGTCTGCAGGCGGTGCCGGAATCGGGCGCCTCCGAGATCTTCAGTCTCGTGGCCCGGCGCGGATCCGTGACATCCGCCGCCTCCCTCGACGGATGGGAGGTGACGGGAAGCGCGGGATATGCCCCGGCGTTCGTCAGCGGTCCGATCCTCGCTTCCTGGGGGACCCTCCCGCGGACCACGCGCATCACCTTCGCCCCGGCGGCGCTGTCGGCGCTGCGGCGCGCCGCGGACGGAGAGAAGCTGGCGGTGATCCTGGATGCCGCCGCCACGACCGCGCTCCCCAGCCTGCCGTTCGCCGCCGAGCTCGAGGTGGTGACGCGCTCGCGTCCGCTGCCGGCGAGTTTTCTCTGCACGGTCGGCAAGCGCCTGACGCTGCGCGAGATCGATGCCGTCGTCCATGCGCTCGAGCGACTCCCGGGGAGCGCCGCCGGCGCGGAGGTCCTGCGGTCGATCCGGCTGAGCCGCTTCCAGCCGGTCGACACGAAAGAGCTCGAGTCCGCGCGCCAGATGTTCGCCTCGGCGATGGCCCCGCCCGATTCCGCTCCCTCGGGCGCGTCGCGTTGAAGCGGTGGCACGCAGTGGTGCCGGTTTTCGCCGCGGCGTTCTGGCTGGGCGGATGCGCGGCGGCCCTCAAGCAGGCCCCGCCCCTCGCCGATCTGGCGGGCGGCGGACCGGCGGTGGCTCCGGGTGAGGTCGAGGGTCTCCTGCATCAGGCCGACGCGGCCTTCGCGCGCCGCGAGACGGCGAGCGTGCGTGACGCCGCGAGCCTCTATCTCCGGGCGGCCGCCGGCGATCCGTCCCGCACCGACGGATTGATCGGCGCGGCGCGCGCCTTGGTCTGGCTCACCGATCACGAGACGGAGCCGGCGTTGCGGGAGGAGGCGGCGCGGCGCGGCGCGCAGGCCTCCCAGTGGTGCGTTGCGATCGCCCCCGATCTCCCGGCCTGTTCGTATTGGCTCGGCGCCACGGTCGGCGTGCAGGCGCGCGAACGGCCCTCGACGGGGCTTTCGGCGCTGCCGCGCATCGAGGCGGCATTCGCCAGGGCGGCGGCGCTCGACCCGGCGTACGAACGTGGCGGCCCCGATCGGGCTCTGGCGCTCCTCTACCTGCGCGCCCCCGGCTGGCCGACCGGCCCCGGCGATCCGGAGAAGGGCCTCGATCACGCCCGCAAGGCGATAGCACTCTTCCCGCTCGAGCCCCCCAACCTCCTTGCCCTGGCCGAGGCGCAGGCGGCCAACGGCGACGCCGCCGGCGCGCGCGCGACCTCCGGGGAGGCGGCCGCCCGGGCCCGGGACCGCGTCACCGCCGGTGACGATCCCGACGCCGCGGAGTCGCTCCGCGAGGCGGAGCAGCGGCTGCAGGGTCCCTAGAAGCTTGTCCGAGCCTCGGACCGGCTCCTTCCTGGTGCATAATGGGCCCGCTCCATTACAACGGAATCGGAGGATCGGGTGCGACGACGGCGAACTATTGCGATGACGGTGGCGGCCGCGCTGGCGACCTTCTCCTTGGCGCTGGCCGCCGAAGGTATGCGGCAGGTGCGGATCGGCCGGTTGAAACCGGGCGCACCGCTGCCCCACGATCTTCTCGAACCGGACGGACACTCGCGCTGGGATCTGCGCGCCGCGGTGGCCGGCCGCCGCGTCCGGACGCTTCAACCAGGCGATTCCCCCGGCGATTCCGAGGTCACCCTGTCCGAGGATCTCGAGGCAGGCGAGGCGATCCGCATCACCTACACCGACCCGGCGGGTGGCGACGCGGCGCGACGCTGGCTGTTCCCCGATCGATTCAAGGAGAGCCTGCGCCCCGGGTCGCGCCAGTCCCTCGTCGTCGACGAGCTGCGGGGCGGGGAAGAAGGGCTCGGCGGGACCGGCGATCGGTTGCGGATCGACCTGGAGACGATCGGCATCGGCTGGGCCGACCTGCCGGCCGGTCCGCGCGAGGTGGTGCTGCAGCGCGCGTTGATCCTGCGGGAGCCGGCCGGGCGCCGAGGCTTCTCACCCGACGCGCTGGTGCACCGTTTTGTCGATCCGCGCGCCGGGGTCGTGGCGGAGATCTCCGGCCCGGTGAGCGGCGACGGCCGCCGGCGCGAGTCGATCGCCGAAGCCTACCTGGTGGAGGAGGTGCTCGCCGGGGCGGCCAACCTGACCATCAAGCTGAGCGAGCTCTATTCCCCGGTCTTCGGCGACATCTCCTACGGGCGGGACCGGGGAGCCGGGACGACCATCGCGTCGCTCACGCCGACCCCCGGGGTCACCACGGCCGGCGACCTGATCGCGCTCAATAACTGGAACTTCTCCGGCAACACCACCGGCACCGAGGTGGCCGCGACGACGACACCGGTGACCGCCGCCGAGACCTGCAACGCCGCGCGCTGCGGCTACAGCGTCGCCGGAGCGGAGCTGGAGCGCACGGACAAATCGTTCGACGTTCCCGCCAGCCTCGTCAAGGTCAACGACGTCATCGAGGTGGAGACACGCGCCAATGACACGGTCATCTGGCTGCGGGGCGGGGCCCAGAACGAGGGGGTGTCGGGCGGCTTCGGCAACGCCGGCGGCGAGAGCCGGTTCTGCTACAAGACATTCGGGGGCGTGACGCGCACGTCGGTGCCACTCTGGGTGTTCGCTCACCAGGACGCGCCGGGCGCCGAGCGTTACATGCAGGCGGGTGATTCCTGGACCAGCACCGCGTTCAACTGCGAGCAGAACCTGTACAACGAGGCATGCGGCGGCGGGGGCTCGTTCTCGATCCTCTACTCCAAGGCCTGCGGCACGCACACCGGCACGCAGTCGGGCGGGATGATCAAGGGAGGTGTCGTCACGGTCCCTTCGGGCCACACCTTCAACGCGCTCCTGGGGAAGGTGGTGACCGACTTCTGCGTTTATCTCACCTCGGGCTGCTCCTCCCTGTTCAAGCTTACGGACGTCCGGACGGTGAACTACCTCTGGCAGGTGCCGAACCTCGGGACGGTGGCGCGCATCCAGTCGGCTGAAAACGTGCCCGACCAGACCTCCTTTACGACCCTGGCCGAGACCAACATCGCCTTCGGTCTCTTCCCGCCGCGCTCGATCACCGTGACCGGCACCACCGACACGACCCTGTCGCTGAGCTGGGATCCAGGGCTCGACACCCACCGCATCAGCGGCTACAAGATTTACTGGGACACCGACAGCGGTGGCGCGACACCGTACGCCTTCAACTCGCAGGCGAATCCGGGGCAGGTGAGCTTGGCCGGCACCAGCGCGACGATCACCGGTCTCACCCCCGGGACCTCTTATTTCGTCACGGTGACCTCGCTCTCCACCTTCACCGATCCGTCGACGCTTCTGGCCACGACCTACGAGAGCCTGCTCTATCCGACGCAGGTGTCGGGGGACCCTTCGTTCGTCTACCCGGTCGAGGTGCTCGGGGTGACGACCGGCGGCACCTGCATCCCGACGGCCGAGGTCCAGAACCTCCAGGTGAGTCACGACGGGACCGGCATCCGCATCTGCTGGGATCCGGTGAGCGATCCCTGCCTCGCCGGGTACGACGTGCTGGGGGCAACGGCTCCACAATTGGCGGCCAACTACGCCCCGATCGCGGACGCGGGTCTTGCGACCTGCTGGAGCGGCAACCCGGCCTCGGGCTATTTCCTGGTCGTGGCACGGGGCACCGGCGGCAGCGGCCCCTGGGGCCAGTTCGGACAGTGATTCGGCCAGATCTGTGATCGCGTCCGCCGGTCGGGTTGCGCGGGCCCTCCTCCTTCCGGCCGGCCTCTTCCTGGCGTGCGGCGTTCTTCTCCCGACCCTTGCGCGGGCGCAAAGCGCCAGCTCCACGCTCGAGGGGATCGTCCGCACCCCCGAGGGGGCGCCGCTGCCGGGCGCGGCCGTGGAGGCGCGCTCCACCGCCACCGGGGCGGTGCGTGGCACGGTCAGCGGCCCGGAGGGGCGCTTTCGGATCGATCTTCTGCAGCCGGGGAACTGGGAGGTCCGGGCGCATTTCTCCGACGGCCCGTCCGGTGATCCGGTCATCGTGACGCTGTTCCTGCAGCAGACCGCAAGCGTCGATCTCGTGGCCGGCACCGCCTTGACCGAATCGGTGACCGTCAAGGCGGAGGCCGACCGGCTCGATCCGGAGCGCGTCGGAGGAGAGGTGCGCTTCACCCAGGACCAGGTGGACGACCTGCCGATCCGTGGCCGGGTGGTGACCGACCTGGCGCTCCTCGATGCCAGCGTCAAGATGACCCCGCCGGGTGACTTCTTCGGGGAGACCGGCGCGGTCTTCGTGGTCAACGGCCAGTCGGGGCGGGCGAATTCGTTCCTGGTCGACGGCCTCGACAACAACGATCCGATCAGCAACACCACCCTCGACGCTTTCTTCTCCCAGCAGGTGATCAAGGAATTCGTCGTGCTCACCAGCCAGTACGCGCCGGAGTTCGGGCGCGCCTCGGGGGGGATCCTCAACATCATCACGCAGCAGGGCACCAACACCCCCTCCGGCCAGGTGTTCGCCCAGGCGGTCCCGGGCGGGGTCGGATCGGAGGGGGAATTCGTCGGCTCGCTGCCGGACTCCGGCGCGGGCCAGACGACGAGCCAGGCCTTCGAAGGGGGCTTTCGCTTCGGCGGGCCGATCCGGGCGAACCGCGCCTTCTATTTCGTCTCCTACGAGCACGACGGCGGCGACGGCGTCGTCCCGTTCACCGGCGTCGGGAGAGATGGCGTCGCCGGCGGGATCATGGTGGCGCCGCAGCACAGCGACAACCTGTTCCTGCGATCCGATTTCAATCTCGGCGACGCGAACTTCCTGATGGTGCGGTTGTCGGGGGGAAAGCAAAGCAGCACCGGGGTGAACGTCGCGGGCGACACGACCCCCGAGAGCGGCTTCGCCCTTGACGAAGGGAACGCCCAGATCGCCGCCAGCCTGACCACGGTCCTCTCCCCGACGTTGCTCAACGAAGCGCGCATCCTGGGCGCCACCTCGACCTTCGACCAGGAGGCCAACTCCAGCCGCCCGGGGGTCGAGCGCCCCTCCGGCGTGTTCGGCGGCAACAACCTCCATCACCAGGAACGGGACGAGAACCGCACCCAGATCGTCGACGACGTCTCGTGGCAGGTGAACCGGCACGCGCTCAAGTTCGGGCTCGACGTCACAAAGAGTCACACGCTCGTCAAGACCGCCTTCAACCCGAACGGCAATTTCCTGTACGAGACCGACCTGCGCTTCGAGCCGGGGGACGGCGGCGATCTCACCGTGTCCGACGTCGCCATGTACGGCGACAACCCGATCCCCAACCCCGGCCAGCCGAACTTCGATGACGACGGTGACGGGCTGATCGACGAGGACGGCCTGATCAAGACCTACCCGGTGGTCTTCCAGCTGATCGAGGGGAACCCTTCCGCCATCGTGGACGACACGCGCGTGGCGCTGTTCTCGCAGGACACCTGGGAGGTTGGCAGCCGCTTCGTGCTCAATTACGGCCTGCGCTATGACCTGAGCACATTCCACCTGCCGGCGGAGACCCGCGTGCCGTCGTCGATCCCGAACGGCGGTGCGACGCCCGATCGGAACAACGTCTCGCCCCGGATCGGCTTCACCTGGAAGCCCCGGGGCGACAACAGCCTGCTGGTGCGCGGCGGCGCCGGCATGTTCTACGACAAGCTGGTGCTCGGCTTTCCCGCGGTTGCGGCGATCACCTCCGGCACCAACATCGGGCTCATCTTTCCGCAGGGGCTGACGCTCGAGATCACCGAGGACGTCGTCGAGCAGGTCGGCATCGACGCGATCAAGGAGGGGCTGGTCTTCCCGCCCGAGCTGGTGCTGCGTTTTTCGACCGGCACGACCCTGGACACACCATACACCAACCAGTTCAGCCTCGGCATGGAGGCGGAGGCCGGCGCGCACGGGGCGTGGCGCGGCCGGGTCACGCGCGCCCTCGGGTATCACCAGACCCTGATGCGCGATCTCAACCCGGTCGTCAGCAGCACGGCGCAGGGGTTCCCGATCCACCGCGATCAGACCGTCGGCTCGATCGCCGCCATCGTCAGCGAGGGACGGTCATGGTACACGGGGCTCGATCTCGGCTGGCGTTATCACAGCGGCCGGAGCTGGATCGAGGTGTCGTACAGCCTCTCCAAGGCGCTCGACCTCGGCCCGGATCCGCTGAAGGGAGGGATCGCCATCCCGCCGGATTCGGACGACCTGGCGGGTGAGAAGGCGCGGTCCGATTCGGACCAGCGGCACCGCTTCGTGGTGTCCGGCGCCCTGCCGCTGCCGTGGGGCGGCGTCTGGGCCTCCGGCCAGGCTCAAATCGCCTCGGGCGCGCCGTTCAACGTGACGACCGGCAAGGACGAGAACCTCGACGGACTGACCAACGACCGGCCCGCGGGCGTGCAGCGCAACACCGGGGCCGACACCCCGCCCGGTCCGGTCAACGACCTGCGCGCGACGGAAGGGCTGCCGCCGGTCGATGCACTGCGCGAGCCGGTCTTCTGGCAGATGGATCTGCGGATCTGGAAGCCGTTCGCGTTCCACGATCAGCGCGGGAAGGGCGATGTCTTCCTGCAGGTCTTCAATCTCTTCGACCGCTTCAACCCCGGACCGATCGAAGGACGCGCGACCTCCGCGGCATTCGGCGAGCCGACAGGCCAGGTCGGCCCGCCGCGCACGGTCGAGGTCGGCTTCCGGCTGGGGTTCTAGGAAACGCGCCTACGGCTCGATGCCGATCAGCTCCACCTCGAAGACCAGGGTCGCGCCCGGCTTGATGCGCGGCGGGGAGCCCCGGTCGCCGGCGGCGAGGTCGGACGGGCAGACCAGCCGGCTCTTGCCGCCGACCTTCATCATCTGCAGCGCCTGCGTCCAGCAGGGGTACACGTGGTCGAGCGGGAAGACGACCGGCTCGCCGCGATCGAGCGACGAGTCGAACACCGTGCCGTCGATCAGCGTGCCCTTGTAGTGCACCTTGACCTTGTCGGTCGGCTTGGGCGACGGACCGGTCCCGGGCTTCATCTCCTGGATCACGAAGCCGGTCGGGACCTTGACGGCTCCCGGCTCGGCGGCCGCCTTGTCGAGGTAGGCGGTGCCGGAGGCTTTCTCCGCGGCGGCGCCGGCGGCGGCGCGATCGTGCGCCAAAGCGCCGATCTTGGGGCCGTAGTCCTCCATCTTCACCTTGAGATCGTGATGCAGCACCCCGTCGATCATGCCCGCCTTCACGGCCTCGAGCTCCGCCTCGGTCATGTTGAACGGCGCCAGGTTTTCGCTGACCACAAGACCCAGGGCGTAAAAAGTCTTCTGCTCGTCGGTCTTGAGCTCCGGCGCCGCGGCCGCTTGGGCCTTGCAGGACAGTCCGGCCAGGGACGCGACGAGCGCCAGGATGGCGGCCTTTTTCATAAGATCCACTCCTTAATGAGAGCTGCGTGAGGCGCTCATGCTAGCAGATTCTACCGCCGCTGATAGAATCCCCCGCAATGAGCCAGGCGCCCGGGATCCGATCCGCCCGCATCGGCTGGTGCCTGTACGACTGGGCCAACTCCGCTTACGCCACCACCGTCATGGTGGCGCTCCTGCCGCGCTACTTCGCCGAGGTGGTGATCCCGCCCGGCGGGGTCGTGATCTTCGGCCGGCCGGTGGCGGCCGACGCACTGTGGGGGATGGCGGTCGGGACGGCGACGCTGCTCACCTTCCTGCTCGCGCCGGTGCTCGGCGCCATCGCCGATTTCACCGCCGCCAAGAAGCGGTTCCTGCTCGGCTTCGCCTGGACCGGCAGCCTGTTCACCGTCCTGCTCTGGACCTGCCGCGGCGGCGACGTGACGCGCACCCTGGGCTTTTTTCTCCTGACACAGGTCTGCTTCATCGCCGCCAACGTCTTCTACGACGCCTTCCTGCCGCACCTGGCCGAAGGATCGGAGATGGATCGGTTGTCGGCCAGGGGATACGCCTGGGGCTACGTCGGCGGCGGGCTGCAGTTCGCCCTGTCGCTGCTTCTCGTGACCGCGCACGATCGCGTCGGGCTGTCGCTGGCGCAGGCGGTGCGGCTCGGTATCGTCGCGGCGGGGATCTGGTGGGGCGGCTTCACCCTGTTCACCGCGCGGCTGCTGCGCGAGCCGGCGACCGCCCTCTACCTGCCGGAACGCTACCGCGGCTGGCCGCGGGCGCTCGCCTGCGTCGCCGTCGGCATCTCGCGGACGCTGGCAACGACCCGCCGCGTGTCGCGCATGCGCCATCTCCTGATCTTCCTCGTGGCGTTCATGCTGTACGACGACGCCATCCAGACGGTGATCAGCATGGCCAGCATCTACGGCACGGTCGAGCTGCACCTGCCGACGACCGACCTGATGCTGACGCTCCTCCTGGTCCAGGTGGTGGCCCTGGTGGGGGCGCTGATTTTCGCGCGGCTGGCCGGCCGGATCGGGGCGCGCCACGCCGTCATGGTGACGCTGGTCATCTGGATCGGGGTGGTGCTGTACGCCTACTTCATCCGCACATCGGCGCAATTCTTCGTGCTGGGCGCCCTCGCGGGACTGGTGATGGGCGGCTCGCAGGCGTTGTCGCGATCGCTGTACGGCTCGATGATCCCGGTCGACTCCAGCGCCGAGTTCTACGGCTTCTACACCGTGTTCAGCAAGTTTTCCGCCATCTGGGGCCCGTTCACCTTCGCGGCGGTGAAGCAGGTGACCGGCTCGTCGCGCCTGGCGATCGTCTCGCTGGTGGTCCTGTTCATCATCGGGCTGGCGCTTCTTTCCAGGGTGGATGAGGCGAAAGCCCGCGCCGGCGCGGCCGCCGGATAACGATCTCGTCATCGCCCCCCCGCCACACGCCCCGCGGTTGAACCGCCGCTCTCCCTACCTATATTGGTGCTGGAGATCTTTACCGTGCGGAAGACGCGCATCGGGATGGCCTTGCTGTTCGTGCTCGCCGGCACGCTGCCGCCGGACGGCGCGCGTCTGCGGGCGGAAGAGGCGGCGGCCGGTGGCGCCTCCGCCGGACGGCTCGAGGGGGTCGTGGTCCTCGGGCAGCGGCTCTCGTCGCGGAAGATGCGTTTCCATCTCTACCAGGACGCGGTGAACACCAGCACCCCCCTGGCGGAGCAGCCCGGAGACGAGATGGGCAACGTGGTCGTTTACCTGGAGGGAGTGCCGGAGACACCCGGCGCCCCCCGCTCCGCCGCGCCGCTGGCCGTGCGGCAGGAGGGCCTGTCGTTCGTGCCGCACGTGCTGCCGGTGGTGCGGGGATCGAGCGTCGAGTTCCCGAACGGCGATGCCATCTTCCACAACGTCTTTTCCCTGTCGAGCGCCGCGTCGTTCGACCTGGGGCGCTACCCGCGCGGATCGACGAAGGCGGTCCGGTTCGACACGCCCGGCGTGGTCAAGGTCTTCTGCCACATCCACTCCGACATGAGCGCGGTGATCCTGGTGCTCGACAACAAGTATTTCGTCAGCCCCGATCGCGAGGGCCGCTTCCGGATTGAGGGGATCCCGCCCGGCGAATACCGCGCCGTCGCCTGGCACGAGCGCGCCCACCCCGTGGGCCGGCGGGTGCGGATCGAGCCCGGGAAGGCCACCTTCCTCGACTTCCGCATTCCCCTGAGCGAGGCGGTCAGCGGTGGGTAGCCGCAGCCTCGGCGCCAAGCTGATCGCCTTCAGCACGCTCCTCACGATCGTGGCGGTGGCTCTCACCTGCGCCGCGCTCAGCGTCGAGATCCGGCGGCAGACCCGGCGCCTCCTGGCCGACACGCTCGACCACCACCAGCGGATGATGCTCGACGTGCAGAGGCGCGAGCACGAGGAGCTGCTCTGGCTGTCGCGCCTGATGACCGAGAGCCCGACGCTGCGCGCCGCCATGGAGACTTACGAGTCGGAGGGCGGGGCGGTCGCGCGGCCGCGCGCCGATCTCCTGGCCACCATCCAGACCGAAGCGGAGCGGATCGCGGGCGGTCTCGACCACGACGTGCTGATCATCACCGACACGCGGGGGAAGGTCCTGGCGCGGAGCGGTCGCCTGGCGCCGCTGGTGCGCGACGGGGTCCGCCTGATGGAGGCGCCGGTGGTGCGGGCGGCGCTCGATCCCGAGGGCCCCATCGATCCGGGAGGTTTCGCCATCCTGGAGGTCGGCGATCAGGCGCTGCAGATCGGCTGCGTCCCGATCGTGCTGCAGGGTTTCACCATCGGATCGCTGGTGGTCGGGGACGCCCTCGGCCCGGATCGGGTGCATCACCTGCACGAGTCGCTCGACGCCGAGATCGTGATCACGCTGGGCGATCGGGTCCTCGCCTCGACCCTGCCGGGGGACGGCGGAGGGGCGGCGGCTCTCGCGGCCCTGCCGGCCGCCGATCTGAAGGGGACGCGATCGACCGTGCGGGCGTTCGGCGGCGACGAGTATGTCGCCACCGCCCTGCCGCTCGGCACCGACGCCGCGGGACACGCCGCGACCCTGCACCTCCTGCACTCCCTCACGCAGGCGCTCGCCGCGTCGAGCCGCGCCCTGCTCATGGCCTGCCTGCTGTACGGCGCCCTCGCGGCCGGCCTCGCCGGCGGGCTGGCCTGGGCCGTGTCGCGATCGGTGCTGGCCCCGCTCGAGAGTTTCGTCGCGTTCCTGCGCGGGGTCGCCGCCTCGGGGGATCATGCCCGCCGCTTCAACGAGCCGGTCGCCAGCCTCGAGGTGCGCACCCTGAACGAGACCTACGGCGAGCTGATGGACTCCCTGCAGGAACATGAGAAGCGGCTGGTGCAGAGGGCGCGCGAGGATCTGGAGCGGATGGAGCGCCTGCAGGAATCGGAGAAGCTGGCCGCCCTCGGGCGGATGCTGTCGGGCGCGGCGCACGAGATCAACA
>JAYUCR010000324.1:0-3932 GCA_043740165.1 Acidobacteriota bacterium
CCGTAATACTGGATGGCCCAGAGGTAAATGGAGTCGGCGACGACCGCGTCGAACCCGAGCGAGACGATCTTGAGATACCGGCCGGAGGGCAGGTAGAGCATCGGCGAAGCCACCTCCGAGCCGCTCCGCAGGCGATCCAGGCCGGTCTGCGTGAGGGCGGCGCAGGCGAGGAGCAGGACAACGGCCACGCACGCCGCGCGCCGCGACGGCCCCGCGGCGGCGCCCTTCACCGCATCTCCTTGCGGGCGAAGACCGCGCAGGCCAGCAGGAGCACCGCCGAGCCGTACACCAGGAGATACGCCAGCGCCCCGCCATAAACCGCCGGAGGGACGCCGAGACCGTTCACCACCTGTCCCTTGATGTCGAAGTTGTCGAGGTTCGGAAGGAGGTAGTAGAAGACATCGCAGACCACCCGCGCCGCCGGAGAGGCGAGACGCGCCGACAGCAGGTCGAAGCTCCAGAGCAGGTGGCCGATCACGTAGAGCGCCAGCGTCAGGACGCAGGAGACGATCGGGTTGCTCAGACAGGAGAACAGGATCGCGAGTGCTGTGATCAGCAGGAACTGCAGGAACAGCATCGCCACGACCAGGAGGAGGGCCGGGTCGGCGATCCCCTTGACGAGCAGCAGGCCGAAGAAACAGGCGGTCATGACCGCCGTGTTGACCAGGAGCGTCAGCACCAGCCCGGCGTACTTGCCGAGGACGAACTCCGCCCGGTGGATCGGCTTCGCCAGCAGCACGAACACCGTGCGCCGCTCGATCTCGCGGCTGACCAGCCCGATCCCCATCAGGACGGCGGTCAGGACACCGAAGATGTCGATGGTCGCGAGCCCGAAGTCCTTGATGATCTTCTCCTCGCTCCCCACCGTGAGAAGGGAGAGGACCTGGGCGAACAGGATCAGCCCGGTGGCGAAGACCAGCAGGAGGTAGAGGATATGGTTGCGGATCGCCTCGCGGAACGTGTTGATGGCGATCGCCAGGATTCTAGACGGCACGCGCGATCCCTTCCGGCGCATCGGTGCGCAGGTTTTCCTCTCCAGCAGGCGGATCCCCGTCGCCGCGGCGCACCTCGCGCAGAAGGAGATCCTCGAGCGACTGGCGCGCCGGGGTCACCGACAGGAGCAAAGCACCGCGCGCCGGAAGCGCCGCCACCAGGCGGTGCAGCTCCTCCTGCGAGGCGACGCGCACCAGGAGCCGATCGTCGCGGCGCGACACGACGTGGCCGCCGGGCGGATCCCCGGGGGCCGGCCATCGGAGGGCCACCTCCCAGAACGGGGTTTCGGTGCGCAGCAGCTCGTCCACGGGGCCGATCGCCGCGAGGCGGCCGCGCACCAGCATGCCGACCCGGTCGCAGATCATCTCGGTGTCGGACAGGATGTGCGTCGAAAAGAAGACCGTGTGGCCGCGCGCCTTGAGCTCGAGGATCAGATCGCGCACGTCGCGCCGGCCGATCGGGTCGAGACCCGACATCGGCTCGTCCAGGATCACCAGGCGCGGATCGTTGATCAGCGCCTGCGCCAGGCCGAGCCGTTGCAGCATCCCCTTGGAGAACAGGCGCAACTGGCGATCGGCGCGGTTGGCCAGCCCCACCCGCTCGAGCAGCCCGGACACCGCGCGGCGGCGCTCCGCGGCCCGCAGGCCGAGCAGGCGGGCGTGAAAATCGAGGAACTCCCCGGCGGTCAGGTAGTCGTAGAAGTACGGGTTTTCCGGCAGGAACCCGACGCTCCGGCGGGCGCGGGGATGGGCGGCGTCCTCTCCGAAGATCCGGATCGTGCCGCGGTCCGGAAACAGGAGACCGAGCGCCAGCTTGAGGGTGGTCGTCTTGCCGGCGCCGTTCGTGCCGATGAAGCCGAAGATCTCCCCTTCCAGGACCTGAAGCGACAGGTCACGGAGGATCCAGTACTTCCGCAGTGACAGGTGGGTCCGGTAGCTCTTGGAAACTCCGGACAGCTCGAGGACCGCCATGCCGCCTTCCGTGTGGCCAGGTCGGAATCGCCCTGCTGGAGGGCGACCCGCCGGCGGTTTCAATATAGTTTCCGGCCCGGGACTGTCAAGTTATTGAATAACAAAGCCTTGCGACGATTCTCCCTATCATATTAATAGCCGCCCGCTGGGCGACCCTCTCAGGCGGCTCGAGGCCGCACCAACTTCGGCTTACGACCCAGGCCACCGCGCGGACAGGATTCCAGAAGACGGCGGTAGAGATCGGCCTGGGCCCGCACCATCGCATCGATGTCGAATTCATCGAGAAGCGGGGTCGCGCGGGCCACCATCTCGACGCCCAGCGCCGGGTCGCCGAGCAGACGGAGCACCCTTTCGGCCAGCGCCGCCCGATCCCCCGGAGCCGCCACGAAGGCGTTGTCTCCATCGCGGAGGATCTCCGCCGTCCCATCGACCGCCGTGGCGACCACCGGGCGCGCCGCGGCGATCGCCTCGGGGACGACCCGTGGCAATCCCTCCCAGAGCGAGGTCAGCACGGCGACATCGAGCGCCGCCATGATCTCCGGGATGTCGCGGCGCCAGCCGAGGAGGTGCAGGTGCTTTGCGATGCCGAGCTCCCCCGCCCTCCGTTCCACAGCAGAGCGCATCTCGCCGTCGCCGGCGATGACGAAGTGCGCCGCGGGGCAGCCGGCGAGAACCCGCGCCGCCATCTCGACGAAATCGACCGGAGCCTTCTGCGGCTTCAGACAGGCCACCATCCCGATGAGCGGCGCCTCCTCCGTCAGCTGCAGCTCCCGACGCAGCGGGGCGAGGCGCGGAGAAGGGAAACGGCGCGCGGCGGACCGGAAGGCCTCGAGGTGCACCCCGCTGCGGAGGACCGACGCTCGCCCCCGATCGAGAATCCCCAACGCGGCGCCGGCCTCGATCTGGGCGCGCGACACGGCGATGAAATGCGTCGTCCAGGGCGCGACCAGGCGCTCCATCCCGACGAGCAGGGCGCGCAACGGCGCCGGCTGCCGATCGTTGAAACCGAAGCCGTGGATGGTGTGCAGGACCACCGGAACGCCGGCGGCCCGCGCGGCCACCCGCCCCAGGATGCCGGCTTTCGAGGAGTGGGTGTGCACGATGTCGGGCTGGAGGCGCCGCAGCTCCCGGTAAAGCGCCCAGGTGGCCCGGAGGTCGGCGAGCGGGCTGACCGGGCGAACGAGCCCCGGGACGAACGCCAGATCGATCCCGGGAATGCCGCGGGCTTCGTCGTCCAGGAGTCCGCCTTTGCCACTGAGCAGGCTGACCTCGAACTCCGGCCCGAGCGTCCGCACCGTGTGCAGCGTATTGTCCTGCGCCCCCCCCAGCTCGAGGCGGGTGATCACGTGGCATACGCGCGCCGGCCTCATCTTCGCTATCCCGCCGCGGACCAGCGTGCCGGCTCGCCGGCCTGAAACATGTCCCGGATCCTGTCCGCCAGATCGATCCCGGATCGGATCGCCCCTTCCATCGACGCGTATTCCCAGGCCCCGAAACGTCCGGCGGAGTGGATGCCGGCGCCGCGCAGCGCATCGAGGGTAGCCGGCAGATGCGCCTTCCGGTGACGATCGTAGATGACGTACGCCGGGTCGAGCACCCCGACGCGGCGGTAGACGACCCGATCCGAGCGGCGCAGGATCCCCGCCCGCCGCAGATCGTCGATCGTCTCTTCCATCACGGCCGCGGCGTCGAACGGCTCATCGCGCCGGAGCGACCGCTCCGCCCAGAGCGAGGAGCAGCCGCGCGGCGCCATCACCGGCGACAAAGCACTCGGGAATCCGATGCGATAGAAGGAGTATTCCCGCTCGGGGAAATAGACCCAGTGCGCGTCCGAAACACCGGGCCGATCGATCCCGATGCAGATATTGAGAACGCGCACCGCCCGCAGCTTCCGGCCGATCGCCGGAAGCGCTTCCGGCAGGCCGGAGGTGATCGCCAGCAGGCGATCGAGCGGCAGGGTCGAAACCA
>JAYUCR010000325.1:0-1562 GCA_043740165.1 Acidobacteriota bacterium
GCCGATCTGGTCGCGCACCACCTTGTCGCGCGGGTACTGCGCGGCGGCGGCGCGCAGGTGCTCCAGCGCTTCGTCGTAGCGCCCGCGCGCCTTCAGGGAAAGTGCCAGGAAGTAGTGACCGCTGGCGATCTTCGGATCGACCGCCAGCGCCTGCTGCAGCACCGGCAGGGCGGCGTCGTGGTCTCCCTCCTGCACCAGGACACGGCCCAGGTTGACGAAGCCGGCGGCATAGTGCGGATCGAGAACGGTCACCTCCTGGAAGGCCGCTTTCGCGGCGACGAGGTCTCCTTGCAGGAGCATGCCGATGCCGTAGTCGTTGAAGCGCTCGCGATCGAACGCCTGCGGCTGCGGCGCGGCGGCGCGCAGGTCGTCCTGACGGGCCGAAGCGCCCGCCCGGCTTTCGGCCAGCTCCACGATCAGCCGATCCTCGGCCACCACGGTGATGGGAAGGTCCGGGATCTCCTTCATCGCGCCGGATACCTGCGACGTGTCGCCGGTGAACACGAACTGCCCGTCGTCGGCGTCGGGCGACGGGGTGTTCCCCTTCGTGGCCGGGTCGCGCACCCCGGCGTACGAGAACTGCGTGTTCCACCACGAGAATTTCCGGTAGTTCATGCGCGCCGTGAAGGTGAGCGGTCCCCGCGCGTCGGCCGGTATGGCGACCCGGAAGCGCGCCACGTCAGCGGCGCCGGGCGGTATGAGGTGGGCGTAGACCACGGCCCGCGCCGCCCAGGCATTGCGCTTGTTGATCGGGTTGCCGTCGGCATCCACCAGGAGCGATCGGTAGCGGTGCGCCCCCGCCTCGACCGGGCCGCGGCCGCGATCCTCGACGTAGCCGCTCCAGTAGAAGACGCGACCGGTGGCGTCTTCCCCCTTGAGCTCGAGCCAGACATCGAAGGCATCGACCGTGCCACCCGGGAAGAAATGCCCGATGGCGCGGGTGCGCGCCACGACGTCGATGCGGTAGCTCCGGCCCGGCCGCATGAAGCGCGCGGCACGATTCAGCGGCGCCACCACGGCCGGCGGAGGAGCCGCGCCGCCGGCCGCGCCGCGCGCCGGGATGCCGCCGGTGCCTCCCATCGTCTCGGAGATCTCGGGGATGAGGGACGACGCGCGTGGGGAGTCGGCCTCGGCCGCGGGCGCCGAGGTTTCGGCCTTGCCGGCCTTTTCCGCCGGCGGGCCTTCGCCGCCGTTGGCGGCGGCGAAGATGTCGAGGGTCAGGATGCCGGCGCGCAGGAAGTCCTGCGTCGCCTTCAGCTGCGCGTCGTCGTGGTTGACGAATGGCACCGCGGTGTTGGCGGCCGGGAAACGGTGCGAGTGGACGAAGCCGTTGACGTTGGCGGCATCGGCCGATTTCACCAGTGGCATGTGGCAGTCGGCGCAGTCCTTCGATTTCTGCGGATAGTAGAAGGCCCGCGCCCCCTGCCCCGACACGCCGCTCCCCTGCCAGGCATCGTATTCGTCGAAGCCGCGGAACCAGCGGTAATGGTTCACCGGCACGTCGAGATGCACCTTGTGGCAGGCGGAGCAGAACTCGGCGCGCGACTGGCGATGGAACGGCT
>JAYUCR010000326.1:0-3918 GCA_043740165.1 Acidobacteriota bacterium
CCGGGTACGCCGCCGATCGCTATGGTCGGGTGCGCCTGCTCATTGTCTCGATCCTGATCTACTCGCTGTGCACCGGCGCCACCGCCCTGGCGCGGACCCTCTTCCAGCTGGCGCTTTGCCGGGCGCTGGTCGGGTTCGGGCTCGGGGCTGAATGGTCGGCGGGGTCGGTCCTGGTGGCCGAGAGCTGGCCGGCGGCGCATCGCGGCAAGGCGATCGGCTTCGTGCAGTCGGGCTGGGCGATCGGCTACATCCTCGCGGCGCTCCTGTCGGCCGTCGTCCTCCCGGCATGGGGCTGGCGGGCGCTGTTCCTTCTCGGGATCGCGCCCGCCCTCCTGACGCTCTGGGTGCGGCGCTCCGTCGACGAGCCCGAGATCTGGCTGCGCCGCTCCGGCGGGACGGGGGCGGCAAACCGGGCGCGAGGCGCGCACGTCGATCTCCCGCGGGCAGAACGCCCGGACGTGATGGCGATCGTGCGGCCGCCGCTCCTGCGCTTCACGCTGGCGGCGTCGCTGCTGTGCGCCGTGGTCCTCTTCGCCTACTGGGGGCTGTTCACCTGGATCCCGACCTTCCTCGCCAGCCCGGTGGAGAAGGGAGGCGCCGGCCTGGGCATGGTACGGTCGTCGCTCTACATCGTGCCGATGCAGATCGGCGCCTTCCTCGGCTACTTCCTGTTCGGCGTGGCGGCCGACCGGATCGGCAGGCGGCCGGCGTTCCTGGTCTTCGTCCTCGGCGCCGCGGGGCTGGTGCCGCTCTATGGGCTCTTCGCGCGCAGTCCCCTGTCGCTCCTGATGCTCGGTCCCTGCATCGGCTTCTTCGGCCACGGCTACTTCAGCCTGTTCGGGGCGATGCTCGCGGAGCTTTTCCCGTCGGCGGTGCGCGCCACGGCGCAAGGGTTGTGCTACAACAGCGGCCGGGCGATCAGCGCCCTCGCCCCGTTCGCCATCGGCGCCGCGGCCGATCGCTGGGGATACGGCTCGGCGCTGGCGCTGACCGCGTCGTTCTTTCTCGCCGCGGCGGGGCTCATCTTCCTGCTGCCGGAGACCCGAGGTCGGGAGCTCGCGTGACCCGCATCGATCTCAACTGCGACATGGGCGAGCTGCCGGCGCAGATCGCCGACGGCACGCAGGATGCGCTGATGGCGCATGTCACCTCGGTGAACGTCGCCTGCGGCGGGCACGCGGGGGACGACGCGACGATGGAGGCGACGGTGCGCTCCGCCGTGGCGCGCGGCCGCGTCGTCGGCGCCCATCCGGGCTACCCCGATCGGGAAGCGTTCGGCCGCCGTCCGATGGCGATGACGTCCGAGGAGATCGCCGACACCATCCACCGGCAGATCGCCCGGCTCGCGGCGATCGCCGGGCGCTGTGGTGCTGTCCTCCGGCACGTCAAGCCGCACGGCGCGCTCTACAACCTGGCGGCGGACGATGCCGACCTGGCGGGCGGCATCGCGGCGGGCGTGGCGCGCTTCGGCCGCGACGTCGTGCTGGTCGGGCTGGCGGGATCGCCGTCGCTGGAGATTTACGCCCGGGCGGGGTTCCGGGTCGCGGCCGAAGCGTTCGCCGACCGGAGGTACGAGCCCGACGGCCGCCTGCGCGCGCGCTCGCACGCGGACGCGCTCCTGACCAACCCCGCGGAAGCCGCGGAGCAGGCGCTCCGGATCGCCGCCGACGGCATGGTCGTGGCGCGGGGAGGGGCCCGCCTCGCGCTGCGGGCCGACACGCTCTGCCTGCACGGCGACACGCCGGGCGCCCTGGCGATCGCCGCGGCCGTCGCCGCCCGGCTGGAAGGAGCCGGGATCACAATCGCGCCGCTGCCCGTCGACTAGGAGTGTGTCCGAGCTCACCCTCCCCCCGCGCTCCAGCCGTGCGCCTGGATGAAGCGGCGGAGCCGTTCATCCTGCGCCGACAGCGGCGGCAGCCATTCCCTCAGGTAGGTGCGGTCCCAGTACGCACCGGAAGGATTGCCAGGCGGGGCGAAGGCGTACTTGAAATGGGCCGCCCGGATGAAACGCGGCGGAGCACCGGGGAACGGATCGTTCGCCAGCAGGGAGAGAGCCCCCCGATCGTCGTGCAGGAGCTTCCAGACCAGGTGCAGCGTCCAGGGGTAGCGATCCGGGCTCGACATCGCCGCGAACCAGATCTGCCAGTCGAGCCGCGGCTGGAAGGGTGCTATGACGCACGGGCGTCGCATCGGGTCGCCCGGCTTGCACCAGAACTCGTACTCCTTCCAGACGGTCGCGTCGGTGATCGTCTCGTCCGTCGTTCCCTGGAAGACGATCTCGCGCCGCTCCGCTCCGACGCTTCCGAAAGCGCCGTAGGTGTTCACCAGGTGCAGCCGGTCGAAGGAGGTGTTCATCATCTGACGCCTTGAGACCAGGTTCAGGACCGGGTTGAGGCTCAAGAGGGCGACGACCGCGAAAAGCCCCCACGCGGCGATTGTTTGCAACCGTGAAGGCTCCGACTCCTCCGCGGCGCGGTCGGCGCGCGCCACCAGGGCGCGCGGCAGCACGCGGCGGAGGATTGCGTCGTCGAAGCAGGCGAGGATCGGCACGAGGGTCAGGTAGTTCAGGAACGACAGGTTGCCGCTCAGGATCAGGATCACCTGGAACGCCGCCATGAAGGCCCCCGCGACGCGGCGCGCCTTCGCCGGCCCGAAGACGAACCAGGGGCAGACCAGCTCGACGAAGTGGTTGAACAGCACCCCTCCCTTGTGGAACCAGAGCGGCATGAAGTGCAGCAGGCGGCTGAGCGGATTCGGGATCGGCTGCGTCTCGTAGTGCGTCGTGAGGCAGGTCAGGTCGCGCCAGCAGGCGTCGCCGCGGATCTTGATCAACCCCGAGCCGAGCATGATGCGGAAGGTCAGCCAGCGGAAAAGCCAGATCACAGGCACAGGCGGCGGCCGCCGCGAAAACGGCCGGCCATCGAACAGCGGGCACAGGAAGATGGCGAGGAAGCCGGTCTCGAGGAGCTGGATCTCCCAGCCGTAGCCGTACCAGTCCTGGCCGATCGCAACGAACGAGAAGTAGAGGGCCCAGAGCGCCGCCATCAGCAGGGCGTTGGCGTACCCGAGCACCACGACCAGGGAGAGCACCACCCCGCTCCAGGCTAGCGTGACCAGCAGCCGATCGGAGCGATCGACCCAGAAGAAGGTCGGGAGCTGCAGGAAGGCGGCGCCGCGCGATCCGAAATGATCCAGGACGCGATCGAGAAAAGCCGACGCTGGCAGCAGTCCGTCATCCCCGATCAGCGGCAGCACCTGCCGCGCCAGGGACAGGAAGGCGAACAGGTAGACGAAGCCGAGCAACCGCAAGATGACGAAGCGGGTCAGCCCGTCACGCGAGGGAGCCATGCCGCCGATGATAGCAAGGTGCCGTCGCCCGCGGGCACGGCGGCGCGCGGGCACGGCGCGGGCTCAGGGCTCAGCGCGGGTGTTCGATCCAGGCGCGGACGTCGAAGGTGTACGACAGCTGCGCGGCGACCGCGTAGCCGTCGGGGAGGAGGTCCTTGAGGCTCTCGTCGACGTCCCAGCGGTCGCGGCGGTAGGACGCCTTCAGGAGGAGCCCCGGCGACAGCCGCCATCCGATCCCCGCCTCGACGTCGGCGAAGGTCGCCGCGGTGCCCAGCCAGTAACCCCCGGGGAAGACCGCCACGTAGGCATATTCGTTCTGCTCCACGCGCAGGGCGGCGAACAGCCGCGGCGTGAAGGTGTACTTCGGCTCCACGTAGAAGACCCGGCCGCGCACCGGGGAGGAATAGGTCGGCACGTCGTAGCGGGACCAGGCGATCTCGGCGTGCAGCTCGAAATATCCGCGGCTGAACTGCGTCTCGAATCCTTCGACCTTCTGGTCGTAATCGGCCGCTGACGTGCCGGCCGGCAGGACGTACTCGACGCTTTCTCCGAGGTACGGGCCCTGCGTCA
>JAYUCR010000327.1:0-1556 GCA_043740165.1 Acidobacteriota bacterium
GGGACCTGGAGGAAGAATTGCGGCGGACGCCAGGCCATCAAGAGATCCTTGCTCCAGAAGGCCAGAAGCAGCCCCGCCGCCCCGCCCAGGAGCGCCAGCACGACGCTCTCTGTCAGGAGCTGGCGGATCAGCCTCGCCCGTCCGGCGCCGAGCGACATCCGGATGGCGATCTCGCGGCGCCGCGCGGCGCCGCGCGCCAGGAGAAGATTGGCGACGTTGGCGCAGGCGATCAGGAGTACCAGCCCCACCACGGTCATCAGCAGTCCGCCGGCCTTGATGAAGGCGCCCCGGAGATTCGGGTTGATCAGCGTCTGGGCGATCGGGAGGAGCGTGGCGCTGCGGAACTTGTTCGGCTCCGGATACTCCTTCTCGAGCAGGCTGCCGATCCGCTCCAGGTCCGCGTGCGCCTGCTCCATGGTCGCCTCGGGCTTCAACCGCGCGACGATGTCGAACAGGAGCGCCCGCCGATCGTTGAAGTTCTCCGCGACGAAGCCGGTCAGCACCTGCTCGTGCATCATCATCGGGACGTAGAGATCGGGCGCGAACAGGGTGTTGAGGCCGCGGAACCCGGGCGGCAGCACGCCGATCACCGTGAAATCGCGGCCGTTCAGCTTGATCGACCGGCCCACAATCTGCGGGTCGGCCCCGAAGTGCTTGCGCCAGAAGCCGTCGCTCAGGACGGCGACGGGCGACTTCCCCGGGACCTTGTCCTCCTCGGGCAGGAAGCCGCGCCCGACCGTGATCCGGACGCCGAGCAGGTCGAAGTAGTTGCCCGACACGATCTCGCCGTTGATCTGCTCCGGCTTGCCGCCGCCGGCCAGGTTGAGGCCGACGCCGGAGTGCGCCGCGATCGCGGCGAAAACCGTGGCGCGGTCGCGGTAGTCCTCGTAGTTCGGGTACGAGGTCTCGGTGAAATCATTGAAGCCGCCGCGGTTCTTGGAGTCGGTGGTGTAGACCGCCGCCACCCGATCCGGCTCCTGGATCGCGACCGGCCCCTGGAAGACGGCGTTGAGCAGTGTGTAAATCGTGGTGTTGGCGCCAATGCCGAGCGCCAGCGACAGCACCGCCACCAGCGTCAGACCGGGACTCTTGAGCAGCATGCGGACGCCGTAGCGCAGGTCCTGCAGGAGCGTGTCCATCTCAGCGTCCCTCCATCGTGGCCGTACCCGCCGGAGCCTGAGCACCCGCCGCCTCGCGGACCACCCAGCCGTCGTGCAGGCGGACAATGCGGTTCCCGTAGGCGGCGTTCTGCTCCGAATGGGTCACCTGGATGATGGTGGTGCCCGAGGCGTTGAGCGTGCGGAACAGCTCCATGATCTCGCGCCCCTGCTCGGAGTGCAGGTTGCCGGTCGGCTCGTCGGCCAGGATGAGCCGCGGCTTGCCGATGACGGCGCGCGCCACGCCCACGAGCTGCTGCTGGCCGCCCGAGAGCTGGCTCGGGAAGAGATCCTTCTTGCCGACGATGCGGAAGCGGTCGAGGATGTCGGCCACCGCCGCCTGGCGCTCCTTCCGGCCCAGATTGCGGTATGACAGCGGCACGTCGAGGTTCTCGTACA
>JAYUCR010000328.1:0-1555 GCA_043740165.1 Acidobacteriota bacterium
GAGTGCAAGACCATCGTCGTCATCCTGCCCGACTCCGGCTCGCGCTACCTGAGCAAGGTGTACGACGACGACTGGCTGCGCGAGAACTCGTTCCTCGACGACGAAGAGACCTACGGCCGGCTGCGCGACCTGGTCGAGCGGCAGCAGCAGCACCTGATCACCGCGCGACCCGGGGACGGCGTCAAGGCGGTCATCCTGCTCATGAAGAAGCACGGCATCTCGCAGCTTCCGGTGCTCGACGGCGATCGCCTGGTCGGGATCATCTCCGAGGGCCATCTCGCCGACGCGCTGCTCCGGGACCCGGAAAACGTCGAGCGGCCGATCGGCTCGCTGGTCGATCAGAGCTTCATCGTCGTTCCGCCGGAAACCCCGATCGGGCGTCTCGCGGCAATTTTCGGCGAGGGCAAGGTGGCGCTGATCGAGGAGGGCGGGAAGATCAAGGGGCTGGTGACGAAGATCGATCTGATCGAGCACATGGCCGGCCTGATGCGCTGAGAGGAGACGTGCTCCGGCGCGCTGCGGCCCGCGCTAAGCGCCGTGCGAGCCGGTCCCGGGGGGCTTCCCTCCGGAGTGGCGGCGGATCGTGTAGAGCTTGCGGCGCACGCCGTGGGTCGCCGCATCCGGGTGTTCCGGCTCGGGGGGAGCCGGCTCCGCTTCCGCGCCTGCCGTCTTGACCGTCTCCGGCTCGGGAGTGGCATCGTCCCCGGGCTCGGGGTCGGCGCTGCTGGTTCCCGTCCGACCCATCCCGCGCAGCACCTCGTCGAACAGCCGGCTGGTCTCGTTGCGCCGCCGCTTCGGAAGCTGCCCGTGCTTGTAAACATGCTCGGAGATGCAGGTGTTGCAGCGCACCTTGCGCACCTCGTCGCCCACCATACCGGCCACGCCGTGGTTCATGATCAGGCGGCACTTCGGGCAATAGTCGTCAATCACGTCGCCGAGGCGGACGCGGCGCGGCTCCATAGGGACCTCCGGGAGAGCCGCATGGTAGCTTCTTTCCCCTGAAATTGGAAGAATGCGCCGCATGCCCGGACCGCGTTATCCGTTCATCGCCCGCGTCTGCCTGTGGATGAACGCGAGCTTCGCGCTGCTCTGGGCTCTCTACCTGCTCGGCCCGGACGTGGGCGGGATGCTCCTCGCGCCACGAGGCGGGCCGGGTTACCGGATTTTCGCCGGGACATTCTTCGTTGCGCACTTCGTGCTCATCTCGACGGGCATCATCGCGCTGTTCGTCGTGATCATCGAGGTGTACGGCCGCCGTCCGGTGCGCGGCTTCAGGAGCGTTCTCATGGCGCTGGCGCTGCCGATCGCTTCGTTCCTCTATTTCGCCATCCGTTTCCTGGGCGAAGTGGAGCGCTGGGGAGCATCGCAAGGGTGGGACGGGCGCTAGGAGCCTGTCCGAGTATTCGCATGGGTCGCGTTCGCCGCGCCGCGGGGCCGGATGCGAGGCGCCGCGACGCCGGCGATGCGGGACATCTCCGAGGAGCGGCAACGAAGCAGACGGCCCCGCGCCGCGGCGAACCCGCAGGGCGCATGGGGATTGCGGCCCCATGCTTCG
>JAYUCR010000329.1:0-1553 GCA_043740165.1 Acidobacteriota bacterium
GCGTGCGGGCGCGCGCGCGCAAGGTCCTGGAGGTGATCGTTCCGGCGGCCGCGGCCGGCCTGACCCCCGGACGTTCGATGATACTGTTGGCGCGGGTCACGGTGGCGGGCGGGACGATCACGTTGAAGGAGATCGAGCTGTGGCGGGGGGCGGCGGACGAGACGGAGAGTGGCGGGGCATGAAGTCCGATGCGGCCGCCGGGAGGCGCTGTGCGCGCCTCGTCATGGCCCTCCACTTCCACCAGCCGGTGGGCAACTTCGACACGGTCTTCCGGGACGCGGTGCGCCTGTCGTACCGGCCGCTGGTGGAGCACTTCGAGCGCCATCCCGGGGTGCGGGCCGCGTTCCATCTTTCCGGATGCCTCATCGAATGGCTCGAGGACCACGACGTGCCGTTGCTCGACCAGGTCCTGGCCCTGGTCGCCACCGGCCGCGTGGAGCCGCTCGGCGGCGGCTTCTACGAGCCGATCCTGCCGTCGATCCCGCGCGAGGACGCCCTCGATCAGATCGCCCGGCTGTCGGACTGGTGGCGCCGGCGCGCCGGCGTCACGCCGCGCGGCGCCTGGATCGCCGAGCGGGTCTGGGAGCCGTCGCTCGCGGAGCTCCTGGCCGAGGCGGGGGTGGAATACACCATCCTCGACGATCAGCATCTGCGCTTCGCCGGGCTGCTCGACGAGCGCTTCAGCGGGGTCTTCGTCACCGAGCGCTCGGCCCGCCCGATCGCGTTCTTCCCCTCCGACTCGGCCCTGAGGTATCTCATCCCGTTCCGCCCGATCGAGACGGTGCGCGAGCACCTGGCGCAGGCCGCCGGGCTGACACTCACCTACGGCGATGACGCCGAGAAATTCGGGCTCTGGCCGGAGACCCACGCCTGGGTCTACGGAGAAGGATGGCTGGAAAAGTTTTTCAGCCTGCTCGAGGAGCCGGAGGGACCGGTGGAGGCGGTGCTGCCGCGCGAGGTGCTCGACGCGCACCCCGAGGCGCGCAAGGTCTACATCCCGAACGCGTCGTACACGGAGATGCTCGAATGGGCCCTGCCGGCCGCCTCGGTCGCGGCGTACGGCGCCACCCGCGCCGCCGCGCTGAAGGGAGGCGGCCACGAGGCGGTGCGCGCCTTCGTGCGCGGCAGTCTCTGGGACATGTTCCTGGCGCGCTACCCGGAGGCCGACCAGCTCCACAAGCACGTGCTCTGGACGTCGCGGCGCGCGCGCGCCCTGCGCAGGAACTCCGCCCGGAGAGGGCCGGCGATCACCGCGGCCCTGCGCGCCGAGTGCAACTGCTCCTACTGGCACGGCCTGTTCGGCGGCGTCTACTACAGCCATTTGCGGCACGGTCTCTACAGCAGCCTCCTGACCGCCGATGCGCTGCTGGCGGAGAGCGATCGCCGGCCCATCGTGGTCGAGGAGATCGATCTCGACGGCGATCGCGAGGACGAGGTGATCCTGCGGGCCGGCGGCACGCAGGCTTTTTTCCGGCCTTCCGATTCCGGCACCATGGTGGAGCTCGACTGGCTCCCGGCGCGGTTCAACATCACCAACGTCATGTCGCGCTGGC
>JAYUCR010000330.1:0-1550 GCA_043740165.1 Acidobacteriota bacterium
GCCCCACGGGGCCGAGATGCGCAAACTCGCCTATCTGCTGATTCTGCTTGTCTTCACCCTGGGCGGGCCCCTGGGCGGCGATGGCTTCATGCTGCATGCCGAGCCCGAAATTCCGACCGCGCCGGCCGTCGAGCGCGCCGGCCTGGGACTGGAGATCGAGCCGGAGGCGATCGGCGACCCGGCGGTGCTCGAAAACCTGCAAAGCCCCGCCGCCGATATGCCCTGTTATCTTCTCGTGCCTGTCGGCCGCAGCGAGATGGAGGAGCCGGCACGCCTCGAGCCGATATTCCAAGCAGCCAGGGCTCGCGGCCTGCGCGTCGTGGTGCGCGTCCTCGATCAGGAATGGCAGCCAATCGAGGAGTGGTCGGCGCGCCTGGCCGCCTTCGTCCGCGCCACGGCCGGAACGGTCGAAGCGTTCCAGATATTCGGGCCCGACGCGACCAGAATGCCGGCGCGCGAGTATGCATATCTCCTGAAGAACGCGCGCGTGACGATTCGCGCGGCCGGCTCCGGTGCGCGCATCGTCGGCCCGCCGCTCGATGCGGCCGCGCTTGCCTGGACCGAGGAGCTGTTCTCCGAGGACGCCGCTCCCTATCTCGACGTCATGGCGGTCAGCGGCCTCCAGGCGCTCGAATCGTTGACGGCGCTGCACGACCGCCGGCACGCACGATCGCCGATCTGGGTCACCGCCGCCGCCGATCCCGCGGCTCCGGCGCTCTCCGCCGCCCGCAGCATCCTGGATGGGCTGGAGGCTGGAGTGGAGGTGGTGTTTCTGGGCTCGACACCGTCCGTGAATGGAACCCTGACGACGCTGCGCGGGCTGTTCCCGCCAGGGCTGCGGCCTGCCGCGCCGGGCGCTCTACCTTTCAACGCCGAAACCGCGAAGTCCGGCGGCGGGGCCTCGCCCTCCGAGCCGGTCGCGCTCCATGTCCTGCCGTTCTACGACGCGGAAACGCGCGATGGGCTGGTCGCGTACCGTTCCGAGGGGGGGCCGTCCGCGGTCCGGCTCGGGCTGCGCGCGCCGGTCGAATTCCTCGAGCTGATTGCACCCGAGTCGGGCGCCGCGCGCACGCTCTCCGGGCCCGCGCCGGCGGGGGCGGTGATCGAGCTGCCGCTGCGCGCTGAATACTTGATGTTGCGCTTCCGCCTGGCCGTGACCGCGCTGCCGCTCAAGGAGCGGGCTCATGTCGGCGCGGTGTCGGAGCTCACCGCGGAGGAGATCATCGCGCGCGAGCGCGAGAACCGGGGGGGGCAGGAGGCGCGGCTGTCGCACTACGAAGCCAACGCCAGCATCGCCATCCATTACCGTGTGGCGGTCCTGAACGAATCGATCGACCTGACGACCGAGAACCGCCTGTTCGTGAAGGACGGGCAGCAGGACTATCAGCAGACGGCGATGTACGTCAACGGCGCCCTGTGGCGCGGCAAGACCCCCCCGTACCTGCCGTACATCCAGCCCGGCACGGTGGGGGAGGTGCCGCTCGACATCTCCCTCGACGAGCGCTACCGCTACCAGCTCGAAGGGCGCAGCACCGTGGAGGGGCGCGAGT
>JAYUCR010000331.1:0-3900 GCA_043740165.1 Acidobacteriota bacterium
CCCTCCAGGCGCGCGACCGTCTTCTGGAGATCGCGGATCAGAGAGTTCGAGCCGTCGGGGCGCTGCGGGGAAGCCTTCGCGGAAGGTGCGAAGATCAGCGATCGGAGCCAGGCGACGGTGAGCCCGAGGAGTGCCCCGCCGATGGCGACGACCCACCACGGCAAGGTGTCTATGAACCCGGTTGCTTCAATCACCGCACCCCGCCCATGCGCTCTCCCCCCTCCGGCCGATCGCGCCGGCCCGGCCGCCCGCGCAGGGAGGCTCACGCCCCAAAGTAGGGTCCGATGCCGCGCATTTCAAGGAGCCGGGCGCTTTCTCGGCTCATTGGCCGCCGCGGCAACGAACCACTGGACGCGGCGAAGAGAAAAGCGACGGTTTCATGACGCCGCGCGGACCTGTTCTTGACTCCTCGCGGCGCCACCTCTAAAGTGCGCACCGCGTACCGCGAATGAGCCGCCCCCCCTCACACGCTCTGGTTGCCGCCGCCGTCCTGCTGTGCACGGCTTGCCACGAACCGGCGGACCCCCGGCCGCACGGGGCGACGGCACCGGCCGGCCGCGTCCTGCGCGACGGACTCCAGCGCGAGGTCCGGCTGCCGGGGGCGTCGCGGCGCGTGGTCTCACTCGCTCCGAGCATCACCGACTCCCTCCTGGCGCTCGGCCTGGGCGCACGGCTTGTCGGCGTCAGCGATTTCTGCCGGCTGCCTCCTGATTTTCCTGTCGTGACCCGGATCGGCGGACTGGTCAACCCCAATCTGGAAGCCATCCGAGCCTTGCGACCCGATCTTCTCCTGGGGACCACCAGCGGCAACGGCCCGGAGCTCGCCGAACAGGCCGATGCCCTGGGGGTGCCGTTGTTCATCGTGCACACCCCGACCATCGACAGCATGATGGAGTCGCTCATCGCGCTCGCCGATGCCCTGGGGGAGCGAGCGCGCGGCGAATCCCTGGCCGTCGAGCTCCAGGGGAGGCTGCGACAGATCGCTGCTCGGGTGATGGGGCTGCCGCGACCACGAGTGCTGTTCGTGGTCTGGGGCGATCCGCTGGTCGTTCCCGGGGCCGCCTCATTCCTGACCGACGCTATCGCGCGGGCCGGCGGCGTGTCGGTGACCGCCGACGCCCCCGCGGCCCACCCGGCGTTCAGCCTCGAAGCGGCGATCTCCCGCGCTCCCGAGGTGATCCTCCTGACCCCCGATAATGCCGACCTGGTGCAACGCTGGCGATCCGACCCGGTCTGGGCCGGCGTGCCGGCCATCCGGTCGGGTCGCATTCATGTCGTCGCTGAGGGGGTGGTTCAGCCGGGGCCCGGGGTCATCAGCGGGATCGAGGAGATGGCGCGGCGGCTCCACCCGGAGGCTTTTGAGCCGCTCCCCCCGCGGGCCGATCGGGCGCCCTGAAAAAGTAAGCCGTGCGGGCACGATGCCCGCACGGCCGGGGGATCGAGGAGGGAAGCACCCGTCTGCCCCTCCTCTGGAACGACTCGAATTGTGCCCCGAATACCCCCCGGCGGAAATCCCCGCCACCAATCAATGTTGCATGAAAGCAGCAGAGGTCGATTGGCTTTTGCGCGATCGGCCGTGATCCTGGGAGCCGGCCCTTATAATGCCGGCATGCTGCAGAACGTTCCGGTGGCGCGCATCCTGGCCCTGCTCCAGATCGCCTCCTCGGTGCTCTTCACGGTCATCGTCGTGCAGGGGTTCCGTACCGCCGCGGCAGCGGTGCCGGCGGGCAGCCATATCCGTTTTTCGCTCTTCGGCCTGGTGGTGATTCTCTTTACCCACACGATGACCTTGTTCTATTTCGTCGGGACCGGCAGCCGGATCAAGAAGGTCGTGCAGGAGTACCGGCTGGAGCCCGAGCTTTTCAGGCGCACGCTTCGGTTCAAGGCGCGCCTCTTTCCCTGGCTGACCTTCACCCCGCTCTTGACGATGGCGGCCTTCATCGTTGGCGGCGCGGCGCACACGCACATCTGGCCATCATGGATCCATGGTGGATTGGCGATGGTCAGCCTGGCGATGACCCTGGTGACCGGATTCGTGGCGCTGCAATGCATCGGCGAGAACGTCGTGCTGATCAATGAGATCGACGCCGTGTTGCCGGAAGATGTCGGAGAGTGCGGCGGGGCGTCGGGCGGGTTGTCCTAGGCCCCGCCGAGAACGATGGTCATGCCGACGGTGGCTTCGTAGAAGTTGAGCGTGACCCCCTGGTCGGAAAAGCTCTCGCGGCGCAGATCCATGCGGAATCCGGCTCTCGGTCCGCCAAAGAAACGAATGCCGGCCCCGAAGTTGTAACTCAACTCGAGTTTGTCCCCGACCAGATCCGGATTGCTCACGAAGCCAAAGCTGCTGATGTTGAGCACTCCGACCCCGGCGGTCGCAAAACCAATGACCTTGCCGCGATGCTGCATGAAGAAGTTGTAGTCGTAGTTGACCTGGCCGCCGAGGATGTCGGCATTGAGATCGAGCCCTTCGCCGTTGGAGGTCGTCGCACCATAGAAGCCGAATTCAACCTCGTGATGCTTGGTCCAGTTGTAGCCGAAGCGGAACCCGACGTCCCAGGTGTTCTTGAGGACCTTCTGTCCATCCACCTTGTTGAAGGTCAGGTAGCCTGCATACGGGTTCAACTCCCAGGCCTTTTCCCGGTTCTGCGCCTGGGCCGGCGTTGCCAGCAGGCCCACCGCCAGACAAGCGAACAGCGCACTCTTGAGGGTCAGACGTCGCATCTCGACCTCACATTAAAGTCCGCATACCTTTGCAGAAGCACTCTGCCCTGTCAAGCCTGATCTGGCCGCGAGCCGGCCCCCGGAGCGGTGTCCACGCCGCGCGGGGGATCCCTCTGCACGGCACGCCGATCCGATAGACTAAGGGCATGCTGCGTCCACCGCTCGAGACCCGACCGATCCTGAAAATACGCGGTCACTCAGGCGTTCCGGCCGAGGACTGGGTGGCGGTCGAGGAGCCGCTCGAGATCCGCGTCGCAGGGGAATCGCTGGCAGTGGTCATGCGCACCCCCGGAGCCGACATCGAGCTGGCGGCAGGATTCGCCCTGACCGAAGGGGTGGTGGCCTCCGTCGCGGACCTGGGAACCATTGCGCACTGCCAGGAGCCCGAGACCGGCGGACCCGGCGGGCCAGGCGGGCCCGGCGGCGACAACATCGTCGATATCGCCCTGGCGCCCGGAGTCACCTTCGATCGTGAGCGCCTGCGCCGGGCGCTCATGGCGAGCGCCGCATGCGGCCTCTGCGGCAAAGCCTCGCTCGAAGCGCTGGCCTCCCGCGCGCGACCGTCGACGTCGACCCTGCGCGTGCCGCGCGGCGTCCTGGCGGAGCTCCCGAGCCGCCTGCGCGCGGCGCAAAAGGTGTTCGATCGCACCGGGGCCCTGCATGGGGCCGGGCTCTTCGATGCGACCGCAACCCTGATCGCTTGTCGCGAGGATGTCGGCCGGCACAACGCCGTCGACAAGGTGATCGGCCATGCCATGCTCCACGACATCCCGATCTCCGCCGGCATCCTGATGGTGTCCGGCCGGACCTCCTTCGAAATTCTCCAGAAAGCGGCGGTGGCCGGCATTCCAATCGTCTGCGCCGTCTCGGGACCGACGACCCTCGCCATCGAAACCGCCCTCACCTTCAATATCACCCTGGTGAATTTCCTGCGCGGCCAGAAGATGAACATCGCCGCCTGCCCGGAGCGCATCACCTAGGAGCCTGTCCGAGTATTCGCATGGGCCGCGCGCATGGGGCTTGCGCGTCCCAGGCGAGGCGCGAGGAGGAATCGATGTGGGTGCATCGACGACGACGAGTAACGAAGCATGGGGCCGCAATCCCCATGCGCCCTGCGGGTTCGCCGCGGCGCGGGGCCGTCTGCTTCGTTGCCGCTCCTCGGAGATGTCCCGCATCGCC
>JAYUCR010000332.1:0-1545 GCA_043740165.1 Acidobacteriota bacterium
CTCTACGCCGACGACCGGCGGAAGTACGACGAGACCATCCTCGGGTTCTTCGCCACCTTTCTCGAGACGGGCCCTGCCCAGCCGGCCGGGGGAGCGATCGAGGTCATCGAACGATGAGGCTGATGGTTGGCGCGATCGCCGTCGCAATGCTCGGCGCTTCGACCCCGGAAGTGGCGCCGGCGGTGGCGCCGGCCCCTCCCAACATCCTGATGCTCACGATCGACAGCCTGCGTGCCGATCGGCTCGGGTGCTACACGGGGGGCGCGCGGGCCACCGCGGGGATCGATACGCTGGCGGCCCAGGGAGTGCGCTTCACCCGCGCCTACACGGCCTCGGTCTCGACGGTGCCGGCCAATGCCAGCATCCTCACCGGGGTCTACCCGGCACGACACGGGCTGCGGCACGACCTCGGCGGTCACCTGGCCGACGCCGTCACCCCCCTGGCGCAGCGGCTGCGCGATCGCGGCTACGCCACCGCCGCGGTGGTCGGCAGCTTTCATCTCGATTCCGAGCGTGGGCTCGATCGGGGATTCGATCGCTACGACGACGACATCAAGGGAGTGCGCAAGGAGATCATCGCCCTCTCCAAGGAGCGGCGCGCCTCGGAGGTGGTGGAAAAGGGCCTCCTTGCGCTGGACGCCCTCCCCAGGGACAAGCCCTGGTTCCTGTGGCTGAATTTTTACGATCCGCACTACGACTACGATCCGCCGGAGCCGGAGAAGAGCGAGGTCACCACGGGCGCCTACGACGCCGAGGTGATGCACGTCGATCATCAAATCGCGGTCCTGCTCAAAAACCTCAAGGGGCGCAACGCGGCCGGCCGGGTCGTCGTGGTCGTGGCCGGGACGCACGGCGAGGGGCTGGGGGATCACCAGGAGGTCGGGCACGGGATTTATCTTTATGAAAGCACCGTGCGCGTCCCGCTCGTGATCGTTCCGGGAGGGGCGGGAGGTGCCGCGGGCCGCGTGGAGGAGTCGCCGGTGAGCCTGGTCGATCTGGCTCCGACGCTCCTGGAGCTGGCCGGCGCGTCGCGGCCGGAGGGGTTGGACGGGCGTTCCCTGGTGCCCCTGCTGACGGGACCGGGGTCGGCAGAATCGGGCTCCGGCGCCGGGAAGCGGCGCGCCAATCCGGTCCGCCCGCTGTTCATCGAGGCGGTGGCACCCCGCGCCGCCTACGGGTGGAGCCCGCTCTTCGCCATGGTGGAGGGGGCCCACAAGGTGGTGCAGGGAAAGCGGCTGGAGGCGTTCGACCTGGCGGCCGATCCGGGCGAGATCGCTCCCCTTTCCAAGGCGCCGCGCTGGGCGCGTGGATTGGCGGGGACTGGATCCGGGCTTCTGGGGAGCCTGGATCCGGCCGAGCCTCGAAGGAGTGAGTTGCTGGCGGCCGCCTCGGACCTCCACGTGCCGTGGGAGAACAGCCCGTTCTGTGTCGAAAAGGGGGACTGGCCCGACCCCCGCGATCCCGATCGCGTCGCCCTGGCCGGGAAATTGTTCTCGGCGCGGGTCGAACTGGATCACGGCATGGTCGGCAGATCGTTGCGCGTCG
>JAYUCR010000333.1:0-3890 GCA_043740165.1 Acidobacteriota bacterium
TCGAAGAAGTTCAGGATCAGGCGCACCTGCGTGTGTGGGGCGTTGATCTCGGGGTAGCGGATGATCAGAACGCGTCCGTCGGGGGCGACATCGTAGTTCGCCCGATCGAGCGATCCGAGCAGCCCCTCGTAATTATCCTGAAGGATCACCTCGGGTGAGCCGGACCGGAAGGTCGGGGCGGTCTGAATCGACACCACCTCCAGGTTGTCGCCACTGCGGTAGTAGAGCCTGCGGCCGTCGGCGGACCAGATCGGCTCCTTCCCTCCGCTGCGGGAGATCTGCCACTTCCCCCCGGAGGCCGGATACTGCATGAGGTAGACCTCGAATCTCCCGGTCTCGTCCGAGACGAAGGCGATCTTCTTGCCGTCGGGAGAGAAGCGCGCTCCGCCCTCCTGCGCCTTGGTCTGCAACAGGGGCTTGGCCTGAGCCTTGCCGTCGACCGGGGCCACCAGGATGTCCAGGTTCGTCTTCGGGTCACGGATTGTGAACGCCACGCTCTTCCCGTCGGGGCTGATCGAGGTCGGAGACTCCAGGTGCTCGTCCTTCAGGATCGTCTCCTCGTTCCCCGATCCATCCGATCGCTTCCAGCGCAGGGAATGGTCCTTGGGCGTCGCGAAGTAAACCCGGTCGCCGGTCGGGCTCCAGACCGGCCCGTCCCCGTCGGTCAGCTTGGTGAAGTCGTGGGAGTTGGTCTCCGCAATCCAGATCCCCTGGTTGTTCGCCCCGATGATCTGCACCGCGAGCCGCTTCCCGTCGGGCGAGAGACGCGGCCAGCGGTAGAGAGCGGGATCGGCGGGGAACCGCTCCAGGCGGCCGCCAGCCGCAATCCAGAAGAATTCGGAAACACTGCCGATCGCCGCCCCGGGCGCGTAGACCAGGGTGCCGTCCCCGGAGATCGCCAGCTGCGTCGCCCCGGTGTTCTTCTGCACCACGATCCCCTCGGCCACCGGGCGCGGCGGGCCGGTGACCTCCAGGCGATCGGCATCGAACGGGACCGCCAGGAGTGTTCCGGCCTGGACGAAGAGAAGGTGGCCCGTGGAAACGTAGCGGATGTCGTCGCTGGCGCGCAGGAGAAACTTGCGCTGTCCGGTGGCGAGCGACACCGCGTAGATCGAGGCGTCCTCGGGGTTGAAGCCCCCCTCGTGGGCGGCGAAGATGACGGTCTTGCCGCCGGGCAGGAACTGGGGGAAGCGGTGCCCCCACTCCCCTTTCGCATCGTCGACCTGAGTGAACGGACGGGCCTCACCGCCGTCGGACGACAGGCGCCAGAGAGGAATCTGCTGCTGCCCGGGAGCAACGACGATCGTCCCGTCCGGCCCCCAGGCGGCGCCGCGGTAGTCGACGGTTTCAAGGATGCTCTGCGGCGGCCCGCCGTGCACCGAGATCTTCTTTAGCCGGCCGTCGGCGTGGAATGCGACCCACTGGCCGTCGGGCGAGAAGAACGGCCCCTCCGCCCCCTCGGTCCCGGGGATCGGCGACACCTCGAACCGGCTCATGTCGCGCAGCATCAGCCGGCGAACGCCCTTCTGATTGCCCACGTAGACGAGGAACCGTCCGTCGGGCGACAGCGCCAGCGCGTCGATGAAGCTCCCCGCGGCCAGCGGCGCATCGGCGGGCAGCGCCATCTCGATCCGCATCGTGGTCGCCGCGGGTGTCTCGGCCTTCGGCGCGAGGAAGAGGCGCCCTCCGAAAGCGCCGGCCGCGGCCGCGCCGGCGGCGAATCCGAGCGCGATGCCGATCCAGACCATGGCGCGCGACCGCCGCCGCGCCGATGCGTGGCCCTCCCCGGCCGCCGCCCCGGGCGCCGCAGCAGTCGCCATCGCCGGCGCCACCCCGAACGATGAAATCCCGGCGGTCGATCCGGGCGGGGCCGCCATCGCCTCCTGGATCTCGAAACGCGCGTCGCCGATGTCCCGCAGGCGGCGGCCCGGGTCCTTCTGCAGGCACCGGGAGAGGAGCCTCCGGATCCCCGCGGGCAACTGTGGCGGCAGCAGGCTGGCGTCGGGCTCGGTCTGGATCACCCGCGCGATGACGTCGGAAATGGTCTCGCCGGGAAAGGCCCGCTGCCCCGACAGCGCCTCGAAGAGCACGCAGCCGAACGACCAGACGTCGGTGCGTCGATCGAGCGGCTTCCCGCGCGCCTGCTCCGGGCTCATGTAGGACGCGGTCCCGAGGATGCTGCCCGCGATCGTCCCCGCGGTCGTGATCGTCGGCGACATCGCCGGGTCGCCCGCCGAGCCCTGCGGCATGAGCGCTTTCGCCAGCCCGAAATCGAGCACCTTGACCCGGCCGTCCGGCGTCCGCCGGATGTTCGCCGGCTTGAGGTCGCGATGCAGGATCCCCTGCTCGTGCGCCTCCTGCAGTCCGGCCGCGATCTGCTCGCAGACCCGGAGCGCCTCGTCCACCGGCAGCGGCCCGCGCTGCAGGGTCTTGTCGAGGGACTCCCCCGTGACCAGCTCGAGCACCAGGAAGCGCAGCTCCTCGACATGCTCGACGCCGTAGATCGCCGCGATGTTCGGATGATTCAGCGCGGCGAGCAGCTTCGCCTCGCGCTCGAAGCGCGCCAGGCGCTCGGCATCGCGCGAGAACGCCTCGGGCAGCACCTTGATCGCCACCTCGCGGTCGAGCTTGGTGTCGATCGCCTTCCACACCACACCCATCCCGCCCTCGCCGATCATGGCGACGCAACGGTAATGCAGCAGTGTCCGGCCGGCTTCCAGGGGCACGTGGACCTCTTCTCAGGCGCGTCATTGTATGCGAGGGCTCGAGCCGGGGGCCTCGGGAACGGATCGGAACCGCCCGAGCAAGGAGAGTTGAGCCGGTAGGCCTTCGACCGCTAGAATCTCCGCGCCGCCCCAGCGGAGGGCGGCATGATCTCGACACGACCGACACGAATCCTCGGACGCGCGCCATTGGCGCGAACATGATTGCTCGATTCGAGCGTTGCGCGCCACGGGCGGCTGACGGGGAGTGTCCATTAAGTTGTTGGCCCTCTGGCATCCAGACAGGAGAAAGTCCATGATTGAACCCAATCCAGTTTCTACGTTGCTCGAGATTGCGGGTGGCTATTGTGTGCCGCGGTGCGTTCACGTCGTTGCCAACCTCGGCGTCGCCGACGCGCTGGACGAGGCTCCGCGAACAGCCGCTGAACTTGCGGCCTCGGTCGGCGCCCATCCGGATGCGCTGGATCGGGTTCTGCGCCTCCTGTCCGCGCACGGCGTGTTCGAGTGTCACGGTAATGATTTTCGCCATTCGCCGGCATCGCGGCTGTTGCGCACCGACCACCCGCAATCCATGCGCGCTTTCGCGCGAATGATCGGCTTGCCGGTCATGTGGGCGCTTTACGGAGCCCTGGAACACTCAGTCCGGACCGGCCGTCCGGCGGCGGACAAGATTCTTCCGGGTGGGTTATGGGCTCACTTCGCGGAACATCCGGAAGAAGGTGGCCTTTTCAACGCGGCGATGGTGGCCAAGGCGCATGGCGCGGTCGCGGGCGTCGTCGCCGCCTACGACTTCTCGGGCTTCGGTCTGATCGGCGATATCGGCGGCGGGCGCGGTCACCTGTTGCGGGCGGTGCTGGATCGAACGCCGTCCGCCAAAGGCGTGCTGTTCGATCAACCGCACGTGATTAAGGAAGTCGCAGGCCTAGCCTCGGAGCGGCTGACACTGCAAGCCGGGGATTTCTTCAAGGACAAACTGCCGGCCTGCGATGCGTATCTGGTGATGGAGGTCATCCACGACTGGAATGACGCTGACTCAGTCTCTATTCTAAAAGCGATTCGCCGGGCGGCTCCATCCCACGCCAAACTCCTCCTGATCGAAACCATGGTCCCCGACGATCCCGGCCCGCATTGGTCGAAGAACCTCGACATCCACATGCTGACCTTTAT
>JAYUCR010000334.1:0-9424 GCA_043740165.1 Acidobacteriota bacterium
CGGGAGCTCTCGACGTGGCGGCAGCGGAAGTCGACGCTGTGACGCTCGAGCAACTGGATCTGCTCATCGCTGGGGACGAAGGTGGAGCACGCTCGTTCAATCGTCGGCGGGCCGCTTCCGAAAAGGATGAGGTCTGGCTCCCCAAGCGACAGTCTCCTCGAACCTGGAAGTAGGGTCTCTAATGATGGTGCCGGGGGTGGGAGTCGAACCCACACAGGCCAGAGGCCCGAGGGATTTTGAGGCCACGGGAGAAAGGCAGCGAACAAAGGACTTGGCCAATTCGTTGCCCTTTTCCCGTGCCGAGGAGTCCGAGGAGGGTCGTAGAGTCCGAGGATTATGGACACCCGGATGGACACCCGTTACCGACACGATCGTCGGCTGCCTTGCATACCATGCCTGGACGAGCCTGGTGTACCCGAGATGCCGAATGCCTCCATGCCGGACCGATCGTTACCTAAACAAGAGACCGCGATTCGGAGCCGGTCGGGTCGGTGTCAGGTCGCCAGGCGTGCATGGCGATGGTCGGCCCGCTCCGTGGTCGACGGTTCGAAGAGCAGGCGATCCTCTACAGCCTCCTGACCTGCTTCTTCGACTTCGTGGAACTCCTCGTTGCCAGCACCTGGGTGCTCTCCCCATTCTGCATCCGGACTCAGCCTGGACGCACCTTCCTCTCGTGGACGGCATGCGACTTCCCTTCAATTCCTTCGACCTCTCCACGCCAGGAAAGTTGATTTCAGCGCCCCACTAATCATGGGATCGCGGTATATTCCAGCCTTGGAGTCCGTGAATGCGCAGCAGGCCCGCTTCGCCCTCATCGATCCGCAGGGCCGTATCGTTTCTGCTGATCCTCGTGGCGGGCACGTTCGCCCCCGGCCTGGCCGGGCGCGCGCGCGGTGAGGGGGCCGCCGCCACCCGACCGCCGCAGAGGGCGATCGACGACGCCCGGGCGGGCACACTGCCTCCGTACGAGTTGGAGCGCCGGCTTTTGCGCGGCGGCTCGGTGCTGCTTCGGGCCGCCATCTTCGACCCAGTGGCCGAGCCTATGCCGGAATTCGCCCGGGGGCGTAAGGCGACCGGGGGCGAGGGGGCGTTCCTCATCCAGTTCCGCGACGACCTGACCTCCTCCGTGCGGCAGGAGCTGGAGGGGGCCGGGGTCGCCTTCGTGGACTACGTGCCGAGCCGCACGTACCTGGTGCGCGCCTCGCCGGCGGCCTTCGCCGTGCTGCAAAACCATCCCCGCGTCCGCTGGCTGGACGCGTTCCGCGGCGGCTACAAAGTCGCCCCCGTCCTGCGCTCCGACGCCTGGACGCAGGACGTGTACTTGAACCTCCGCCTCCTCCCCGGAGTCAGCCCCATGGACCTCCTCGACCGCCTGCGGCGGAACGAGACGACGGTCAGATTGTCCGCGGTTCAGGGAGAGATCGCGGACGGCGCGACGCTGCGCGTTCTGGTTCCGGCCGGCCATCTGCACCCATTCGTCGAGCGCGCGGCGGAGGACGGTGCGGTCTGGACCATCGAGCCCTGGTTCCTCCCGCGGATCGACAACGACAATTCGGTCTGGACCATCCAGTCCTATGACACCACGAACAGGACCAACTACGCGCTGTCGGCCACGCTGTGGAACCACGGGATCACTGGGACCGGCCAGCTCGTGGCGATCGCGGACAGCGGTCTCGACGACGACATGTGCTACTTCCGCAACTCGGGCTCGTCGGCGGAGATTGCGCAGGCGCAGACCCCGGCGCTCCCCGGGACCGGCACGATTGATCTGACGAAGAAGGTCGCCGCCTACTACGTCCTGCCGCAGGCGACCGCCTATGACGGGAACGCACTCTGCAACGGCCGTCCGGAGAGCTACCACGGCACGCACGTCACGGGGTCGGTGCTGGGTGACAACTATGTGACTCTGTCCTCGCCGACCTCCGGGGGGCACGACACGGGCGACGGGATGGCGCCGAACGCGCAGGTGATCTTCCAGGACGCGGCGAGCGAGGTCACCGGCTGCCTGAGCGGCCTGGGCAACGACTTCCATCTGATCTGGCAGCAGGCATATGACGCCGGAGCCCGGGTGCACAGCAATTCGTGGGGGGCCGACGCCCAGGGGGAGTACACCGGCGACTCGCGCCTGATCGACGAGATCATGTATGACCGCGAGGACATGCTGGTCCTCTTCGCCAACGGCAATGGAACCTATTTCGGAACGGTCCTTTCTCCGGCCACGGCGAAGAACTGCCTCGCGGTCGGGGCCACGAGCAACGGCGCAGTCGGCGCCAACACCATCGCCGCGTTCTCTTCCAAGGGCCCGACCGCCGACGGCCGCATCAAGCCCGACGTGGTCGCCCCCGGAGAGTCGATTGTCTCGGCGGCGGGAGACGCCAGCCATGCGAGCGACAACTGCGGGGCCAAGTTGCTCAGCGGCACCTCCATGGCGACGCCGACGGTCGCCGGCGGCGCCACGCTTCTGCGACAGTACTTCACCGACGGCTTCTATCCGTCCGGGGCGAAGACGGCCGCCGACACGCTCAACCCGAGCGCGGCCCTGCTCAAGGCCGCGGTGGTGAACGGGGCCGTCGACGTCGCCTACACCACCCAGGCGACGATGCTGAACGGCCTGAATCCTTGGTACGATCAGGGATTCGGCAGGATCCAGCTCGACAACGTCGCCTTCTTCTCCACCCCGTCGCGCGACGCCAGACGGACCCGCCTGTGGGACAAGTGGAAAGCGGCGGGGCTCGTCACCGGGGAGGCGGACGAGTACGCGCTCCAGGTCGCGGCGGGGCAGCCGCTCAAGGTTGCCCTCGCCTGGACCGATCCCGAGGCCTCGGGGCTCGCGGCGACGACGCTCGTGAACAACCTCGACCTCGAGGTGGTCAGTCCCTCGGGCTCCACCTACCGCGGCAATGTCTTCGCGGGGGGGCAGAGTGTTGTGGGCGGATCGGGCGATCTGCGCAACACGGTCGAAGTGGTGTTTCTGACGGCACCTATCGCGGGCACCTGGAACCTCCGGGTCCGCGGCACCTCCATCCCGGGGACGCCGGCGCAGTCGACCTCGACGCGCCAGGGATACGCCATGGTTGCGACCTACGCCGATTGTGCCGTGTCGCTCGCGGCCCCGTCCGGGCCGGTCGCGACGGACAACGGCTCGACGGGGGTGGATCTCGCGTGGAGCGCGGTGGAGGGAGCGACGGGCTATCAAATCTATCGTACCTCGGGCACCTGTGCGGCTCCTCCGACCACCTTCCACCTCGTCGGCCAGACAGCATCTACGTCGTTCACTGATACCCTCGTGCAGGGTGGATTCGGCTACGCCTACAGGGTGCGCGCCGTTACGGCCTGCGGTGAAGGGGCGATAGGCCCTTGCGTCTCCGCGACCTACAGCGGGAACTGCACCCTCTTTCCGACCTTCGCCGGGCTCACCTCGGCGATCGACGACCATGGCACCGCCGCCTGCGACAGCCTCCTGGGCTGGAGTGCGGGCTCGAGCAACTGCCCGCTCGCAGCCATGGTGAGCCACGACGTCTACCGCTCCACCGATCCCTACGCGCTCCCTGGGCCGGCGACGATCCTTGCGGCCGGAGCGGGCGGGACGACTTACCGGGACGCGACCGTGACGCCCAACACCACCTACTACTACACGGTGCGCGCCGAGGATGGCACCACGGCGAACGGCGGGCCTGCCAACGGCGGCAACGTCGACCCGAACCTCGTCACCCGTTCCGTCACGCCCACGTCGTCCGCGAATTACGCGGGCACCTGGACTGACGACGGAGGCGACGGGGTGGCGCGCCTCATCCTGGACCCTCCCTGGAGGGTGAGCCACCAGCAGAATCACACCGCCGGCGGGTCACTCGCGTACCACTCCGGTCCCGACGGGCGGACGTACCCGGCCGATACCTGTGTCGCGGCGACGACCCCTGCAATCCCGCTGCAGCCCGGTCGATCGCCTGTCCTCACGTACTGGGCGCGTTACGACCTGGAGTACCAGTGGGACGGTGTCGTCGTGGAGATTTCCACCAACGGCGGCACCTCCTGGACGGCCCTCGCCCCGACGCCGCCTTACCCCGCGACACTCGCGATGACCGGAGACCCGCCGTTTAACATGTGCGGCTACCCCAGCACCCAGGCGGCATTCACGGGTCCCGACCCGAACGGGGACCTCTCGCCCTGGGCGCAGTACTCGCACGATCTGACGCCTTACAGCGGCCAGACCGTAATGATCCGCTGGCGCCTGTCGACCGACCCGGGCACCGAGTTCGAGGGGTTCTACCTGGACGACGTCACCCTCACGGAGGCGATGGTGCCGGCGTCGTGCGGGGCGGATCCAAGGCTGGTCGCGAGCGCGGTCGTCTCGGACGTGTGCGCCGGGGGAGGAGCTGGAAGTGGAAACGGTATCCTGGACGCCGGCGAGGACGTGGCCGTCGCCGTGAGCCTCCAGAACATCGGCGACACGGCGGACACGGGGATCACCGGCACGCTCTCGACGAGCTATCCCGGCGCCGTCGTGACGCGACCGGCCGCCGCGTTCGCCGACGTCGCGAGCGGCGCGACTGTTGGCTCGGCCTCGCCCCACTTCAGCGTGTGGGTGTCGCCGGCCGTCACCTGCGGGACTTCGATCCCGTTCACCCTCGCGATCGCCTCCGGGCAGGGCACCTGGACGCGCTCCTTCAGCCTCACGGTCGGCGCAGGCTCGACGGCCTGCGCGCAGACGCCCTGCGCCAGCGCCCTCCCCGTCGAGGATGGCACCGGGACGAACCCCCTCCGGATCGCCGCCGGGGCGGGCACTTCGGTGAACCTCACTTTCGGACTGAGCTGCCACGCGGTCGACTCCACGGTGTACTGGGGACGGACGGCGGGCGCAATGTCGGGCATCGCCTGGACGAACGCCGCCTGCGGCTTCGGCGCGGTGGGAGCGGCGACCGTGGACCCCGGGTCTCCACCCTTGGGGGGCGTGCTCTATTTCGTCGTCGTGCCCAGCAACGGACTCAAGGAGGGCTCGTACGGTCGCGATTCGAACGGGGTCGAGCGGCTGCCGGCATCAGGCCTCGGCGCCTGCACCCTGCCCCAGGAGCTCGGCGCGACGTGCCCCTAGACTAGTCTGGATTTCGGCCCGGGTAGGGGTCGGCTTGACTCAGAAACCACCCGAGCGACCTGTGCGGGCAACAGGGGCTCGTCGGAGTCTCGGTGACAATGTCCATATGACCGCGCACCGCAGGACGCCATCCTCGAAGCTTCAGGGACAGCTGCGGCCGACGATCGCGACGCCGCTGGAGTCGGTCCCGAGGATGCCGTCGCCGATGGGACAGGCGTCAACCGCCCGCACAAGATAGAAGAACGAAGTTCCCAGAGGCGGCAGCTCGGAATCCCCCGCAGTCGTTCCGAGCAAATCGGACGCGACGCACACAGCGGCGCCCTGGAAATCGTTCTTCTTCGTCGATCGAACGACGTCATACCCGATTGTCTGTGCCCCCGGCGTCGCGGGAGGCGACCATTGCAGCAGCGTCGAGTCGTTCAGGAGGAGATCGCGCGCCTCGGACGGCGGGGACCAGACGGTGCCGTTCGAATCACTGCAGTCGGACCCGTCCAGCACGTATCCGGCGGGCTGAGTGCACGATTGAATTGCCGATGCGGGGTCGCCGTATCCGTCGCCGTCGACATCGGGGTGGTAGAGGGCCGCGGCGCATTGACGGTTGCGCAGCACCCAGACCTCGTTGAGTACTCGACTGCTGATCGCCAGGTCCGGGAAGCCGTTCTCGTCGAAGTCGGCCGCAGCGACCGAGGTGGACGTGGATCCGGCCAGGAAACGTGTGGGAGGCAGGAATCCACCAAGGCCGTCGCCAGCGTGAACCGCGACAAAGGTGGCGCTTGAGTAGGGATCGTGACTTAGCACAACCAGGTCTTCTTTTCCGTCTCCATCGAAATCCCCTGCGGCGACCTCCACGGGACGTCTGGCCGATGGGAAGCAGCGCGGATTGGTGAACCCTCCGGCGCCGGTCCCGAGAACGGCACAGACGACGTTTGTATTGGGATTGGCGCCAGCAAGATCCAGCAAACCGTCTCCGTTCAGGTCATGGACGATCATGCCGGCCGAGAACCCTGTTGGCACAAACTCGGAGGGGCCGAACGTCCCGCCTCCCAGAGAGCGACGGAGATCCACGCCGGCAGAACTACCATACGAAATCAGGATGTCGACCAGCCCGTCACCGGTGACATCGGCGATGCCGACCGAGGCGGGGAAGCCCGCGGTCTGGATCGCGCCCGAGAGGTTGAAGGAGCCATCACCGACACCGAACAGCAATGTGACGGTCTGAGCGGTGGACCCGTTACCGACGGCGAGGTCCAGATGTCCGTCGCCGTTCAGATCTCCTGCCGCAATGGAGATCGGCCGAGTCCCCGCCGGAAAGGCCGTCTGCGAGCCGAACGAGCCGTCGCCCCTCCCCAGAAGGATGGAGATGTCCATGGCATTCGTGGTCGCCAGGTCCCTTATTCCATCTTCGTTGAAATCGGCGATCACCACTCTGGACGGAGCATCACCTACTGGATAAAGGGTCCGTGGCTGGAATGATCCGTCGCCGACTCCCAGAAGCACCGACACGTCATCCGGGGCGGGATCGGCGGGCGCTCCGGAATCGGCAAGGACGAGATCGGCGTGCCCGTCCATGTCCAGGTCACCGACCGCCACCGAGGCCGGAGCCAGACCAGTCCCGAATCGCTCTTGCGGCCCGAAATCACCGCCTCCTGTCCCTCGAAGCACGACCATGAGACCGCTACCTTGGTTCGTGAGGGCGACATCGAGTCTGCCGTCGCCGTCGACATCGGCCAGGGTCAGATGCCGAACCCTGTCCCCGGCGACAAATGACTTGGCCGGCCGGAAGGATCCGTCGCCTCTCCCGAGCTGAATCGACAGGCCCGCCATGGACGTCCCTGAGAGTGCCGCGACATCGAGGATGCCGTCTCCGTCGAGGTCTGCCAGGGCGACGTCGTTGGCGCTGTCGGGTACCGGATACTGCACGCGGGGCTGAAACCTGCCATCGCCGCGGCTTAGAAAGATCGAAATGTTGTCCGGAAACCCGTAGTCCACCACGGCAAGGTCCGGAACGCGATCGCCGTTCAAATCGGCTGCGGCAAGATCACCCAGGTGGGTGGACACGAGGGTGCGAATTTCGGAACCGAACGACCCGTCACCGAATCCCACGCGTACGGCGAGACCGGTGAAACCTTCCCCGTCGATCGTCAGAGCGAGGTCCGGGATGCCGTCTACGTTGAAATCGCCCGTCACGATATCCGCTGGGTTGCTGGCTGCGCCGTATCGCATTTCGGGACGGAATGTCCCGTCGCCGCGGCCGAGCAGAATGGACAAGTCCGCCGAGGATCTGTTGGCCACCGCCAGGTCCACGACGGAGTCGTTGTTCCAGTCTGCCGCAACGATACCCACGGGGCTACTGCCTACGAGGATCTGTGCGCCTGCCGTGAAGGTGCCGTCTCCGGCACCCAGAAGTATGGAGACGTCCCCCGCGCGGATGTTGGCCACCGCCAGATCCGCGTTTCCATCGGCGTTGAAGTCCGCAACGACGATCGCCTGAGGCCCGTCATCTGTGGTGTACCGACGCTCGGGCTCGAACGTTTCGTCCCCCCGTCCGAGAAGGATGGAAATCTCTTTCGAGTTGACTCCGACGTTGGATACTGCGAAATCGGCCATTCCGTCGTGGTTGAAATCAGCGCTCACCACGTCCCAGGGCTCCGACCCGACCGGGAATGCAGGTTGCGGAAACTGCGGCGCAACCTGGGGAGCAGGAGCAAATCCAAAGCCGGAGAGGATCGTTGTCAGAAAGAAAACCGGGGCGGGGCTGTTGAATCGCAACCGGGGTCTGAGGGGCGGTGTGTTCATCGTGGAACCTCGCATCGTCAAACACAATCAAGGTAGGAGTTTGGGCCGAGCACATATGTCGCAGTCCAATGAGGGCGTGTGATGTCTTGGATTATAACTACATCCCGCCTGAAGATAAAGTCCCGCATCACCGAAACAGGGCCGGGCTCGTTCACGAGATGTACGAGGGTCTCGCCCGGAGGAAGCCCAGGTCGAGAAGGGCACACAAGGGGCACGATTTCACCGCGCGACAGGTACGGGCGGGGGATCGGTGATCGCGTAAGCGACTGAGATCATTGAGTGCCGGGGGTGGGAGTCGAACCCACATGGACCAGAGGTCCAGGGGATTTTAAGTCCCCTGCGTCTACCAGTTTCGCCACCCCGGCGGGAGGTTCCAACCGGATCGTAGTCTCCATGACGGCAGCCAGCGGCGTCAACTGTCTCGGCGCACGAAGCGAGGGTTGAGCCCGCGTGACAGGCCGCCTTTCACCTTGACGGGTGCCCCGATAGGCGGTACAGAATCAGCATGGAGCCGGTACGCGGAGGGGCATGACGTGCGAAGGCTTGCGCTGATCTGCTGCCTCACCCTCTCGGTCGGAGCCGGCCGGCTGAGTGTCGCGCTGGCCGGAGGTGACTGCACTCGCACCTCGACCGGGCGGATCCCCCTCAGCGATCTCGGCACCGGGACCTATCAAGGAGTGATCGGCGGGCTGTATCCGGGCGGATCGAATGCGCGACCGCCGGGGCATGACGCCGGCGCCGACACCGCAGCGCGCGTCGCCCTGCTCGATCCGGGCGGGGTGCCGGACACCGCGCTCGGCAGGATCGTCCTCCTCACGATTGGCATGTCGAACACCAACTTCGAGTCGCAGGCCTTCCTGCCGCTGGCCAGCGCCGACCCGCAGAAGAACGCGCGCGTGGTCGTGGTGAATGGCGCGCAGGGCGGATGGGACGCGCACAAGGTGGCCGACCCGGCCCAGAACGCCACCTTCTGGAGCACCGTCGACGCCCGGCTCAGCGCCGCGGGGGTGACCGGGCTCCAGGTTCAGGCGGTCTGGCTGAAGGAAGCCGAAGCCGGGCCGACGCAGGCTTTTCCGCTCGACGCACAGATCCTGCAGGGGGATCTGGAAGCGATCGTCCGGACCATCAAGACCCGCTACCCGAACACGCGGCAGGTGTACAACTCGAGCCGCATCTATGCCGGATACGCCGTCAGCACCCTCAATCCGGAGCCGTATGCGTACCAGTCGGCGTTCGCCGTCCGCGGGATGATTGCGGGGCAACTCTCGGGCTCGCCGTCGCTCAACTTCGATCCGGCGCGCGGCCCCGTCGTGGCGCCGTGGCTCGCGTGGGGTCCCTACACCTGGGCGGACGGGCTCACGGCGCGCAGCGACGGGCTCACCTGGGCGTGCGACGAGCTGCGGGACGACGGCACGCACCCGTCCGACAGCGGCGCGCAAAAGGTGGCCGGGATGCTCCTCGCCTTTTTCCGGACCGATCCGATCGCGTCGCGGTGGTACGGCGACTGCGACCTGAACGACCCGGCTGTCTTCGCGGCCC
>JAYUCR010000335.1:0-9371 GCA_043740165.1 Acidobacteriota bacterium
CCTCGATCCCGCGCGGCCCGAGGCCCAGGCCGTGGCGGTGCGGGGCGATCGGATCGCCGCGGTGGGCGACGACGCCTCCATCGCCGGCATGGCCGGCCCCCAGACACGCCGCATCGATCTGAGGGGCGGACTCATCCTCCCCGGGCTGACCGATGCCCACGGGCACGTGGCCAGTCTCGGCGAGCGGTTGGCGAGTCTCGACCTGCGCGGCGTCGATCGGATCGAGACGGTGGCCGAGACGGTGCGGCGGCGGGCGGCCGATCCGCTGCCGGCGGGCGCCTGGATCACCGGCGGAGGATGGGATCAGAACCTGTGGCCGGGGGAACAGTTCCCGACCCACCAGCCGCTCACCGCGGCCTCTCCCGAAAGACCGGTCCTCCTGCGGCGGGTCGATGGCCACGCGTCGTGGGCCAACGCCGCCGCCATGCGCGCGGCCGGCATCACGCGCGACACTCCGGACCCGGAGGGGGGACGGATCCTCCGGGACGCGGCGGGCGCCCCGACCGGAGTGTTCGTCGATAACGCGATGCGACTGCCCGAGTCGGCGCAGCCGAAGCCGACGCGGGAGGAAACCAAGTCGCGGATCCGTCTCGCCCTGCAGCGCTGCGCCGAAGGCGGCCTGACCGAGGTCCACGATGCCGGCGTCGGTCCCGAGCAGGTGGCGGCGTACCGCGAGCTCGCCGACGAGGGCACGCTGCCGCTGCGGGTATATCTGATGTGGGGCGGCACGACCCCCGAGCCGATCGAACCGATGCTGGCGCAGGAGCCGTTCGTGAACTACCGCGATCGCCTGACCCTGCGCGCGGTGAAGCTCATGGTGGACGGCGCCATGGGCTCGCGGGGGGCGGTCTTCTTCGACGACTACGCCGACGCGAAGGGAACGCGCGGGTTGTTCGTCACGGCGCCCGCGGAGATCGAGCGGCGCACCGAGATGGCGCTGCGGCGCGGCTACCAGGTCTGCACCCACGCGATCGGCGATCGCGGCATCCACGAGGTGCTTCTGGCGTACGAGCAGGCGCTGGCCAAGGTACCGGTCGCCGATCCGCGGCTGCGGGTGGAGCACCTGCAATGCGTGGCCCGCGAGGACCTGGCGCGCCTGAAGGCGCTGCACGCCATCGCCTCGATGCAGCCGAGCCACGCCACCAGCGACATGGGCTGGGCCGAGGAGCGGATCGGGCTGCAGCGCGGACTCGGTCTCTACGCCTGGCGCTGGGTGCTCGACCTCGGGATCCCGATCGCCGCCGGCTCGGACTTCCCGGTCGATCCGGAGCGCCCGCTGATCGGACTGCACTCCGCCGTGACCCGCCAGGATCTGCACGACGCCCCGGCCGGCGGCTGGCATCCCGATCAGCGGATGACGATCGACGAGGCGGTGCGCGCCTACACCCTGGGGGCCGCCTACGCCGCCTTCGAGGAGAAGGACGGCGGCCGGGTGGCGCCCGGCTTCCGCGCCGACCTGACGGTGCTCGCCGAGGATCTGCGCGCCGTGCCCCCCGAGCGCATCCCGCAGATCAAGGTGAGCGGCACCATAGTCGGCGGTCGCGTCGTGTACGACGCGTTCTAGGCGAGCAGCCGTGACAGGCGCGGACCGGGGCGCAGCGCCGGAATGACGGCGAAAGCCCCGGCGCGGCGCAGCGCCGCGGGCCGATAGGTTGTGGCCACCCCCAGGACGCGCAGGCCGGCGGCGCGCGCCGCGGCGATGCCGCCCGGCGAATCCTCCACCGCAATCGCGCGATCGCCCCGCGCGCGGCCGAGGCGCCGCAGCGCCTTGCGATACCCCTCCGGGTGGGGTTTCCCCCGGCGCACGTTTTCGATCGCGACGATGATGGAGAAGCACGACCGGAGCCCGGCGCGCTGCAGCGCCGAAAGTATTTCGGCGCGTGCCGCGCCCGACACCACCGCCAGGGGCCGGCGCCGCGCCAGCGCCCGCACCAGGCGCGCCGTCCCCGGCCTGATCCCCACCGCGTGCAGGACGCACAGGCGACGGAAGCGCCGCCGCTTGGCGGCGACCAGGCGCTTCACCACCGAAGCGGTCCTGCGGGCGGGCGGCCAGCCCGCGTCGCGCAGCAGCGCGCGGCACATGGCGGCATCGTCGAACGCCAGATATCGAAGGGTGTAGTCGGTCCACGACAGGCGCAGGCCGCGCGGCTCGAGGACGGCGCAGAAGGCCCGCCAGTGCCAGCGCTCGTCGTCGACCAGGACGCCGTTGAAATCGAACAGCACCGCCGTTGGGGTAGAATCCCTCCGCACCGCCACATCGTATCGCACGAGGGTGTCTTGAAGAACGAGGCGTTTGTCCGCGAGCTGGAGGCTTTGCGCGACTCCCGCATGGCCGATCTGACGTCGGCCGGACGCGGAGCGGTGCGGGAGACCGGCGAGAGCGCCGACCCCTCGAAGCTTCTCCAGGTAGCCCTCGCCAATGAGATCGGGGTGGCCGACCTCGCCGCGGCGGCCGCCGCGGCCACCTCCCGCACCGACATCAAGCTGGCGTTCGCGCGCCAGGCGGGTGACGAGGCGCGCCATTTCGAGCTGGTGGCGGCGCGCCTGGCCCCCCTCGGCTTCGATGCGGCGGCATTCACGCCTCCGGGGCCCAACCCGCTGTTCGACTTCCTGCGGGAGCTGTCGGATCCGGTCGAGCGGGTGGCCGGCCTGCTGTTCACGCTCGAGGCGATCGCCCAGGGCGTCAACGAGCGCTTCATCCAGGTGTGCGCCCTGCGCGGCGACGAGGAGACGGTGCGGATCTACCGCGAGTTCATCCAGCCGGACGAGGAGGCGCACGCCCGCCTGGGGCGGACGCTGCTGCTCGAGCATGCCGGATCCGCGGAGCTTCAGGATCGGGTGCGCGCCGTGGTGGCGCGCACCTTCGACATCGCCGTGGCCCAGCGCGCGCGGGCCGCGGAGCGTCTGGGAACGCGGTCCTTTCCGGGCTGCTGATCCGGCCCGCCCAAGGAGCACCATGAACTGGCTGCTGAAGGAAGAGCCGAAGAAGTACAGCTTCGACAATCTCGCCGCGGACCGCGGCACCTGCTGGTCCGGGGTGCGCAATCCGTTGGCGCAACGGCATCTCAAGTCGATCCGCAAAGGGGATCGCATCCTCTACTACCACACCGGCACCGAGCGGGCGGTCATCGGGCTGGCGCGCGCCGCTTCCAACGCCTACCCCGATCCGGCGGACGCCTCCGGACGGCGCGTCGCGGTGGACATCGTCCCGGTCCGGAAGCTCACCCGGCCGGTGCCGCTGGCGGAAATGAAGCCGCGCAGCACCTTCGCCGGCCACCCGCTGGTCCGCATCCCGCGCCTGTCGGTCCTCCCGATCACCGACCGGGAGCTCGAGGAGATCGAGAAGCTCGCCAACCGCCCGAAGCCCTGACGCGGGCGGCTCCGGTACAATGGCGGTCGTGGAGCGCGCTCATTTCGAACAGCTGGTCGCGGAGGCGATCGATTCCCTCCCGGAGGACTTCCGCCGCCGCATGGACAACGTCGCCGTGGTGGTCGAGGACTACCCCGCGCCCCGCGACGAGCGGCGCTTCGCCCACGGCCGGCTGCTCCTCGGTCTCTACCAGGGCCAGCCGCTGACGCGCCGCGACTCGCGCTACGGCATGGCCTTCCCCGACAAGATCACCATCTACCAGGCGAACATCGAGTCGATCAGCCACTCCGACGACGAGGTGCGCGACCAGGTGCGGCGGACGGTGCTGCACGAGATCGCGCACCACTTCGGCATCGACGACCCGCGCCTGCGCGAGCTGGGATACTGACCCGCTCTTGATCCCGACCGCGAAGAGCCTCCTGGCATGCCTCCTTCTGGGAGCGATGCCGGGCGTGATGCTCGGGGCGGCCTCCCCCGCCGACTTGCGCGAACGGTTCGACAAGGCCGGGAAATCACTCCGCCGCGCGTCCGACGCGATCGACGATCACGACCCGGGACGGGTCTCCCTGCTGCTGCGCCGGGCCGACGAGGAGATCGGCGCGTTCGAAACCGACTCCGGGCTGGAGTCGCTGATCGCGGCGATCGCGGCCACCCGCTCCGCCGTGGCCCGGGACGACTGGGCCGGCGCCGGGACGGCGCTGCGCGCCGGCCGGGCCGGGATGGTCTCCTTGTCGGACTACAGCGTGCCGCGATCGGCCGAGGTCGCCTTCCGCGCCGCCCAGACCGCCTTGGCGCTTCCGGACCGCGACGGCACTCTGGCGGCGTTGACCCGGCTGGAGGCGGCGACCCTGGCGCCGGCCCTCCAGGCCCGTTTGCGCGCGGCGCGCGAGGCGGTGGCGCGCGGCCGGACGATGATGGTGCGCAACGATATGAAGGGCGGGCGGATTGAGGTCGACGCGGCGCGCGGCGCGCTGAACGCCGTGTCCTACGCCGGCGCCCTGAGCGGCGCGCGCTACGGCCTGATGGTCGCCGCCGAGCTGCTGCGCGATCGCGCCCTCCTGGCGGCACGCGACCAGGCGCAGAAGGGCCTGCGCGATCTCCGCACCGCCATCGAGCTCGCCCCCGAAGCCGCGAAGGCCGCGCTCACCGAGGTCCAGACGGAAGCCACCGACATCTGGCGCCGCATCAACCATGCCGGCGCCGGCGACGCCGACCGCCTCGCGGCGGACAGCGAGTCGATCGAGACGATGCGGCAGCAGCTCCTGCCGTGAGGCTCGGGAGCCAGCCCGAGTATTGGCATGGCCCGAGCGCCATACTTTCCGGGTGCCCGTGCCTGTGGCAGAATAGCCGGCCATCATGAGCCGAATCCCTTCGTCCTCCTTCCTCCCGGTCCTGGCGCTGCTCTTTTGCGCGCTGCCGGGAATCCTCATGGCCGTCGAGCCGGCGCCCCCGGCCGCGCCGGCGGCGCCCCCCGCCGCCACGCAGACCCGGAACATCGGGGGACCCGGGGATTACGCGCTCCGCGAGAAGCTTCTCCACCGGCTGTCGGTCGACCCCGAGCTCTCGAAGGTCGGCGTGCAACTGATCCTGGTCAACGGGGGCGCTGTTTTCTCCGGCGAGGTCCCGAACTGGACCCAGAAACGCCACGTCCTGACGCTGGCGGCGACCACCCGCGGCATCGTCAACGTCACCGACCAGATGCAGATCCGGCGAGGCCAGGTCACCGATGAGCAGATCGTCAAGGCGGTTTCGAGCCTGCTCAAGGATCTCGGCGACGTTCTCGACCCCCGGGTGCTTCAGGTTGAATCGGAGGATGGCGTCGTGACCCTGAGCGGGACATCCAGGGATTTCGCGATGCGCGTGCGCGCCGAGGAGACCGCCGGCCTGGTCCTCGGCGTGATCAAGATCGTCAACCACCTGCGCCCGCTGACCGCCCCTTCCGGCACCGACGACGCTTCGATCCGGCGCGCCGTCACGACCTACCTCAAGGATTACCGCGAGTACCCCTACCCTTGCGAGCTCGAGATCGCCGTGAAGGACGCGCAGGTGAGGCTGTCGGGCCGGGTGGGGATGTGCATCGCGCGGCAGCAGGCCGGCACGATGGCGGCGCTGGTGGGCGGCGCGCTGCAGATCGACAACCGGATCGAGGTCGATCCCGGAACACCTCTGCAGACGGCCGTCGTCAAAGAGCTGCCGTGAAGCGATCGGCCGCGGCGCTGCTGTGCGCGCTGACGGCGCTCTCCGCCTCCCTCGTCCTACCGCATCCGGCGCCGGCGGCCTCCTCCCCCGCCGCGACGGAGACCGGATCCCTCCTGCCGGGCCGGTCGCTCGAGGGGCGGGTGCATGAAGTGACGCTCGCCAACGGCATGCGGTTCCTGCTGGTGCGCCGCGGCACCGCCCCGGTGTTCGCGGCCAACCTCCGCTTCCGGGTCGGTTCCGCGGACGACCGGAAGGGCGAGACCGGCCTGGCGCACCTGTTCGAGCACATGGCTTTCAAGGGGACCTCCCGCATCGGGGTGCGGGACGCGGCCAAAGAGAAAGAGGTCCTCGACACCCTCGACACAACCGTCCGCGATCTGCTGGCCGAGACCGACAGGGGCGCCGCCGCCGACCCGGCGCGGGTCGAGACGCTGCACGCCGCGGTCAAGTCGCTGACCGACCAGGAGCAGGCCCTCGTGGTTCCGGACGAGTTCAGCGACATCCTGACCAGCAACGGAGCGCTGGGGCTGAATGCCGCCACCGGCGCCGACCTCACGTCCTATTTCATGAGCCTGCCGAGCAACCGGATCGAGCTCTGGTGCCTGCTGGAGTCGGCGAGGCTGCGGGACCCGGTGCTGCGCCAGTTCTACTCCGAGCGCGACGTCGTGATGGAGGAGCGCCGATACCGGATCGACAACCAGCCGTCGGGGCGGCTGTACGAGCAGCTGCTGCTGACCGCCTTCAGTGCCCATCCGTACCGCGGTCCGGGGCTCGGGTGGATGTCGGACCTCCAGCACCTGACGCGGCCGGAGGCCGAGGCGTTCCGGAAAATCTACTACGTGCCAAACAACGCGGTCGGCGCCCTGGTCGGCGACATCGATCCGGTCGCGGCGGAGGCGCTCCTGCGTCGCTACTTCGGCCCGATCCCGGCCGGCCCGACCCCCCCACAGCCTGTGACGGTCGAGCCGCCGCAGCCGGGCGAACGCCGGGTGAACGTGGCGTTCGACGCCGAGCCGCAGCTGATGATCGCCTTCCACAAGCCGGCGCTGATGCACCCGGACGATCCGGTGATGGAGATGCTCGACGGGCTCCTGGCCTCGGGGCGCACCGGGCGGCTGTTCCGCTCTCTCGTGACGCGCGATCAGGTGGCGGAATCGGTCTACTCCTTCGAGGCCCCGGGGCGGCGCGCCCCCAACCTGTACATCATCGGGGGCGCACCGCGATCACCGCACACCCTGACCGAGCTGGAGCAGGCCATCCTGACCGAGCTGCAGCGCGTCGCCGAGACACCGGTCTCCGATGACGAGCTGCGGAAGATCCGGGCCCAGGTGGAATCGGACGCGGTCTTCGAGCTGCGCAGCAGCTCCGGGCTGGCGGGTGAGCTCACCACCTTCGCCATCCTTACGGGCGACTGGCACAACATGCTGCGGCGCGAGGCGGCGATCGCGGCCGTCACGCCGGCGATGATCCAGGACGTCGCCCGGCGCACCTTCACCGCCGAGAACCGGACCGTGGCGACGCTGCAGAGACCGGCGACGGCGGCCAGGCCCCCGGCGGACCCCACCGGAGGTCGACGATGACCCGGCGTCTCGCCGCTGCGTGGCTGATGACGCTGCTGCTGGCGGGCGGCGCCGCAGCCGGCGCCGCTGACGTCCAGGCGCCGCCCGACGATCCGGGCGCGCTGCACTACCAGCCGCTGACGAGCGCCCTCCCGAAGCCGGAGCGGTTCACCCTCAAGAACGGCCTGACCATCCATCTCCTGCGCGACCCCGAGCTGCCGATCGTCGATCTGGCTTTCTTCCTGCGGGGAGGAACGGTCTACGACCCGGCCGACAAGCCCGGGCTGGCCGAGGTCGCGACGCACCTGATGCGCACCGGCGGGTCATCGACCCTTTCGCCCGATCAGGTGGACGAGACGCTCGAGGGCCTCCCTGCGGAGCTTTCCATCGAGGCCGCGAGCGACGCCCTCAACGGCAGCCTGTCGTGTCTGAAGTCCAGGTTTCCCGACGCTCTCGCGGTCTTCGCCGGCCTCCTGCGCACCCCGAGGTTCGACGCGAGCCGGGTCGAGGTGGAGAAGGCGCAGTTCGTCGAGTCGATCCGGCGCCGCTGGGACGACCCCGGGACGATCGCCGACGCCCATTTCCGGCTCGTGGCGCTGGGCGCCGACAGCCCCTGGGCCCGGCTGGCGACCGTCGCTTCGATCGCGAGCATCGATCGCAACGATCTGGTCGCCTTCCACAAGCGCTTCGTGCGACCGGGCAGCCTCGTCCTGGCGGTCTCGGGAGACTTCGAGCCGGAAGCGATGAAGTCGCTCCTGAAACGCACGTTCGCCGACTGGATCGGCCCGAACACGCCGCTGCCTCTGCTGGCGAAGATCGGCGATAGCATCCCGCCGGGCGTGAGCCTCATCGACCGTCCCCTGACGCAAAGCAGCATCGTCGTCGGCGACATCGGCTCCACGCGATTCGATCCTGACAAGTTCCCGCTGTTCGTCCTGAACTACATCCTGGGCGAAGGGGGCTTCAGCTCGCGCCTGATGAAGGAGGTCCGCACCGCCCGCGGGCTGGCCTATTCGGTGCACGGCGGGGTCGGCACCGACAGCGACCGCGGGCTGCTCGAGATCTCCTGCCGGACGCGGGCCGATGCGACGGTGCAGGCGATCGAGGCAATCCGCGACGTCGTGAAGCGCCTGCGGGACGAGGGGCCGACCGACGAGGAGGTGCGCGGAGCGAAGGAGGCGCGCCTCAACTCCTTCGTCTTCACCGTGGACGGCACGGCGGCTTACATGCAGGCCTACCTCTTCTATCTCTACTACGGCTATCCGGTCGATTACCTGAAAACCTGGCGGGACAATCTGGCGCGGGTGACCCGTGACGACGTGCAGCGCGCGGCGCGCCGCTTCCTGCACCCCGAACGCCTGGCGATCCTCGTGGTCGGCGACGCGAAGAAATTCGATCGCCCCCTGGCGACGCTCGGCGCCGGCGAGGCCAAGGTGATGACGCTGGGCGAGGACGGCGGTCCGCCGCCTCGCTAGGAGCGCGGCGGGAAAAGACTCCCCTGCTCCCCCACGGCCGTCGAACCCCAGTCCGCCGGGGTTCGCCTCACCGGTTCCGATCGCACGGCCCGATCCGCCGCCAGCTTACCGGCCATCATCTTGTCGGCCGCCATCTTGTCGGCCGCGATCTTCTCAGCCGCCCTTTCGGCCACCGCCTTGTCCTTCTGCGCCGGGCAGATGTCGCGGTAGTCGCACCAGCGGCAGAGCGCACTCTCGCGCGGCGGATGATCGCGCGCCGCCTCGATGGCGTCGATCAGGCCGAGCGTGGTCTTGCGGTGCGCCGCGATCTCGGCCTCGGTGCGGCGCGACTCCAGCTCCCGATCGTGCGCCAGGTAGTGCCAGACCAGGCGGATCTCGCGCGCGTCGGGGTAGAGCGCGCTCACCGCCATCTGGTACAGGGTGAGCTGGCGGTCGCGGCGCAGATCCTCGGCGCGCGGGAGCGTCGCCGAGGTCTTGTAGTCGTGGACCTCGTACACCCCTTCCGCCGCGCGCGTCAGCCGATCGATGAACCCCATCAGCTGGTACCGGCCCGACGGATCGAGCGCGAACTGGAATTTCTTCTCCAGGCCGAGGGTCGTCCCCCCGTCGAACGGGGCGTGGCGCGCGTGGTAGCCGCGCAGACAGCGCTCCCCCGTGTCCCGGTAGTCGTCGGCGCTGAATTCCTTCTTGACGATGCGGACGGTCTCCGGGGCGTACTCGGCCTCCCAGCGGGCGGCGTAGACGCCGAGGATCTCGTCGATCGGGGCG
>JAYUCR010000336.1:0-9352 GCA_043740165.1 Acidobacteriota bacterium
CACCCCGAGACCGCGCCCGAGCGCCTTTTCCATGGCGCGCAGGAAGGCCGGCGACCCGTCCGGGAACGGATTGGCGCTCAGGATTCCGGACACCAGCACCGGGATGTCGTGGAGGGCGCAGAAGGTGGCCGCCTTGGCGAACAGCGAAATGTTGCGGCCGGGGATGTAGACCGAGGCGTCGCCATCGTCGTAGCCCGGGGCGCCGCGGCCGGTGGCGCTCCAGTGCCGCTGGTAGAGATCGCGCATCGGCACGTCGATGACCCGGAGAGGGAGGAGCCGCCCCCCGAACTGCCGCGCGAGGTCGCGCAGATACCGGCGCAGCGCGGCCTGCTCGATCGCCTCCCATCGCAGGCCGGCGCGAACGTAGAGCGGCTGCACCGATCCGTAGCGCTGCAGCGCCGAGCGCAGCAGCACCGCCGAGTCGAGCCCGCCGCTCGCCAGCACGCAGGCCGCGCCGGCGGCGGCCCGGGGCAGCGCGCGTCGAGGCGTGGCCGCACGACAAGGCGCGGCCGGGCGACCGCCTCCTTTTCGCCCCTGATCGCTCACCCATTCCTCCCGACGGCCCCCCGTCGATGCCTGAAAATGAGAAGGGCCCCCGATCGGGGGCCCTGCCGATTCTTCCTGAAATCCCGCCAGCCGGTTACGAGCTGCGCAGCTTGTTGCTGGGCTTGTGGGGAGGATCGTTCGCCGGGCGCGGAGTCACGGGAGCGTTCTGCTTGAACGACGGCGTCAGGTCCTTGTTGATCACCGCCCATTCCGGAGATTCCTCTTCGGTCTCAACGATCGCCTCGATCGGGCACTCCGGGAGGCAGGCGCCGCAGTCGATGCACTCCTCGGGGTTGATGATCAGGAACACCTCGCCTTTGTATTCTCCCGGGTGCATGCAGTCGACGGGGCAGACGGCCACGCAGGTGGCGTAGCGCTCGCCCAGGCATTTTTCGGTGATGACGTAGGACACGCTCAGATCTCCTATAAGTGAAGAGCCGATTTCAAAACGGGCGAAATGGTAGCACAGGCCGGCGCGCCGGTGTCCAGGAACCCCCCCGGCCTATAATGCCGCCTCCCGGACGGCCGCAACGGTCGCGCCGGCGCCCGCGGAGACCCCCGATGCGAGTGGCCGCCCTGATGTTGTCGGGCCTGGCGATGCTGGGCGCCGTGGCCCCGCGCGAGACCGTGCTGAAGCAGATCCACCTGCCGCACAACTACTACTACCGCGAGATGTACCTCCCCCAGGTGACCTCGGGCCCGAGCGCCGCCGCGTGGGCTCCCGACGGCTTGGCGCTCGCCGTTTCCATGCAGGGCGCGCTCTGGCGTCACGACCTGCGGACCGGGGAGACCCGGCAGCTCACCGACGGTCCGGGGTACGACTACCAGCCCGACTGGTCTCCGGACGGTCGGTTCATCACGTTCGCGTCGTACCGCGACGACGCCGTCGATCTGATGCTCCTGGATGCGCGCAGCGGCGAAGTGCGGCCGCTGGTCGCCGACGGCTCGGTCAACCTGGAGCCCCGCTTCTCGCCCGACGGCCGCACGATCGCCTTCGTGTCGACGGCGTACGAGGGGCGGTTTCACATCTTCGCGCTCGATGTCGATCCGCCCGGCCAGGCCCCGGAGCGCCTGACGGAAGACCACGACAGCGGGCTGCCGCGCTACTACTACAGCCGCTTCGATCACTATCTCTCCCCCTCCTGGTCCCCCGACGGGAAGGAGATCCTGTTCGTGTCGAACCGCGGCCACATCTGGGGGTCCGGCGGGTTCTGGCGCGCGGGCGCCTCGCCTTCGGCTCCGATGCGCGAGGTACGCTACGAGGAAACCACCTGGAAGGCGCGCCCCGACTGGTCTCCCGACGGGCGGCGGGTGATCTACAGCTCCTATCTGGGCCGCCAGTGGCACCAGCTCTGGATGATGACAGCCGACGGCGGCGATCCGCTGCAGCTCACCTACGGGGAGTTCGACGTGACGGCGGCGCGCTTCTCTCCCGACGGGCGGCGGATCGTCTACGTGTCGAACCAGGGCGGGAACACGGAGCTCGACCTCATGGACCTGCCGGACGGTGGGACGCAGCGCGTCGATCTCGGGAAGCGGCAGACGCTGCGGCCCGCCGGGACGCTGCGCCTTGGCCTGGCGGAGGGCGCGTCCGGCGCTCCCATCGCGGCGCGCGTATCGGTGATGGGACCGGACGGACGGTTCTTCGCACCCGACACCGCCTGGCGGTGCGCCGACGAGGCTTTCGTGCGCGGTGCGAGCCGGTTCGAGTACGGCTACTTCCACGCCAAGGGGGCGGCCCGGCTCACCCTCCCAGCGGGGCGATACCACGTCGAGGTGAGCCGCGGCCCCGATTACGCCGTAGAGCGGCGCGATCTGGAGGTGAAGCCTTCCGCCACCACCTCGGCGCGCATCGCCCTGAGGCGTCTCGACGATCTGCTGGCCCGCGGCTGGCGCAGCGGCGATCTGCACGTGCACATGAACTACGGCGGTGCCTACCGCAACGATCCGACCCACCTTGCGTTCCAGGCCGACGCCGAGGGGCTCAACCTGATCGAGAACCTGGTGGTGAACAAGGAGCAGCGGATCCCGGACATCGCCTATTTCTCCAGCCGGGTCGATCCGGCATCGACCGCCGACATCCTGATCGCCCACGGCCAGGAGTATCACACCTCCTACTGGGGCCACACGGCGCTTCTGGGCCTGCGCGACCATTTCCTCATGCCGCCTTACGCCGCGTACGTCAACACGCCGGCCGCGAGCGCCTGGCCGCACAACGCCGCCATTTTCGACCTGGCACACGCGCAGGGGGCGCTGACCGGCTACGTCCACCCCTTCGACACGCGCCCGGATCCTTTCATTGAAAAAGAGCCGTTGACCTACGAGCTGCCGGTCGACGTGGCGCTCGGGAAGATGGATTACTTCGAGGTGATGGGGTTCAGCGACCACCTGATCACCTCGGAGATCTGGCATCGCCTGCTCAACTGCGGCTTCGAGATCCCCGCAGGGGCCGGCACCGACGCGATGGCCAATTTCGCCTCGCTGCGCGGCCCGGTGGGTCTCGTGCGCGTCTACGTCCGGACCGGGCCGAACTTCGACCACCCGCACTTCCTGGCCGGGCTGAAGGCGGGGCGAACCTTCGTCACCAACGCCCCGGTTCTGGAGTTCAGCCTCGCCGGAAAATCCCCGGGCGATCGGATCCGCCTGGCGCCCGGCCGGCACAGCCTCGAGGCGCGCCTGGTCCTGCACTCCCCCGTCGCGATCGATCACCTGGAGCTCATCGGGAACGGCAAGGTCGTCGCGAGCGTGCCGCTCGCGGGCGACCGCACCACGGCGCGCGCCACCCTGCCGCTTCACGTCGAGCGGAGCGGCTGGTACCTGCTCCGGGCCTACGCCGGTGCGCCGGCCTGGCCGGTGCTGGACCTGTATCCGTTCGGAACGACGAGCCCGATCTACGTGCAGGTGGGGGATGAAAAGGTGCGCTCGCGCGCCGACGCGGAATTCTTCCTCAAGTGGATCGATCGCCTGGCGGCATCCACGGGGGCGCTGACCGATTGGAACCGGCCGGAGGAGAAGGACGCGGTGATGGCCTCGATCGCCGCGGCGCGAGCGGAGTTCGCCGCCCGCGCCGTCGATGTCAGCGATCCCACTCCATGACGCGGGCGGTCCATGCCTTCGTCTTGGGCATTCCCTGCAGCCGGACGTGCTTCGCGAAGAAGGCGGCCACCGGGTGCTTCTGCGCCGCCGCCTCGGAGACGTTTCCGTAGGCGAGCATCGTCCCGGCGGTGAAATCGGCCGCGTTGGGCGACTCTCCCATCAGGTACGAGGTCTTCGACAGCGCTTCCTCGGTCCGCGAGGCGGCGCGGTTCAGGATGTCGTTGGCTTTCTGGATCTTCTCCGCATCGGCCGTGCCGCCGATGAACTGCCCGAAGATCAGCGAGATGGCCGGCCCGATGTCGGTGCGCGCGAACAGCTCCCATTCCTCGATCTTCTTGATCCCGTCGCGCTCCGCGCTGTAGAGGCGCGGCGTGCCGGGGAAGTTCGCGTCGAGGTAACGCATGATGGCGTACGAATCGTAGACGACGGTCTCGCCGTCGGTCAGGACCGGGCAGAGCGGCTGGCCCGAGACCTTCACCACCGCTTCGCGGCTCTTCACGTCGACCGGCACCTTCTCGTACGGGATCTTCTTGTACGCGAGGGCGCAGCGCACCTTGATATTGTTGGGGGACGGAGCCAGGTCATACAGCTTCACGGATCGATTCATCGGATTCTCCTCATCGAGGACGCGGAATGGGACGGTCGGCATCCTAGCACGGAGCTACTTGAGAAGCTGCTCGAGGAAGCGGACCGCGCGGTCCCCCAGGATGTCGTAGTCGCCGTTGAAGTGGTGCCCGCCGCCCAGGATGAACACATCGCGCGCCGCCTGACCTTGAAGCGAGGGGCAGACCGATTCGTCATCATCCTGCCCCGCCATGCAGAGAACAGGCAGGGGGCCCAGCGCCTGGACCTGCGCCAGCACCTTGTGCGGCGTCGCTTTCTCCTTCCGGCGGATCCAGTCCAGCGGGCTGACCTCCCACGAGGCGAACGGGCCGGGAGCCACCAGGATCATGCCGGCGAACCCGGGATCGAGAAACTCCGGGCGGCCGGCGAGAAACGGCATCACCTCGGCGCCGAAGGAGTAGCCGCCGGAAAACACCGGAACGCCGGCACGCCTTACACGGACCAGGATACGGCGGAGATCGGCCGCCGCCACATCGGGAGGCTTCTCGCTCCAGAAATATTTCAGGGTGTTCAGCCCCACCATCGCCACCTTTGCCGTGGCGAGGTGCTCGGTGATCGTCTTGTCGAGCTTTGACCAACCGCCATCGCCTGAAATGAACAGGAGGTAGGCGCGCGGGTGCTCGACCAGGTGGATCTCGAGCGGCAGATCGAGCTCCTGGAGGTCGACCTTCATGGCATCGGCCCCTACCGCCGGCCGAGCCGCCCGGGAGGCTTCCGCGCTCTCGGCATCGAGGGCGCTTGCGGCGCTCGCGATCTGCAGCAACCCCGCATCGAACGCGGCTCCCCAGCGTGCCTCGTTCGAGTATCCATGGCCGACCCCTGGAAGCCGCGACAGGGTCGCGCCGCGCATCGGTTGCACGAACTTCTCGGTTTCCTTTGCGTGGCAGACCTGGTCGACGGTTCCCTGCAGCACCGCCCAGGGCCGGGGGATTTCCGGCACCGGCGGCAGATCGATCCTGCGATGCTGCGCCTCGTAGACCGGCTTCCAGTCGGCATGGCGGCAGAGGGGGGGGACATTATCGAGGTCGGGGCAGAAGCCGAGGCTCACGCCCCCGGCAAACGTCTCGGTGGGCGAGCTGGCGAGGGCGGCATAGACGAGCGAGGCGCCGCTCGAGTAGCCGACCAGGATCGGCGGCTTGTACTGCGCGAACCCGGTCTGCTTCTCGAGGGCCTTGCCGATCTCCTCCAGATCGCACGCCGGGCACCAGCAGGGGAGCTTCTCGGAGAGGGCGGCCTTCTGCAGGCGAGGGTACGACACCCCGGCGACCACCGCGTCGAGGGTGCGCGCCGCGCGCCGCGCCATCCCGACCACGCCCAGGTTCCAGCCGCCGTCGCCGCTCAGGAAGATCACGGCATTCTCGGGTGCCCCGGCGGGCATGTACGTCACCGCGGTGCCGACGAACGGAAGGCGCACGCTGCTCTCGCGCACGCCGTCGGACGCCGCCGACGGCAGCACCGCCAGCAGCATGCCCAGAGCGCAGACCAGCATCATGTCCCCGACCTCCCCGCCGGCATCAGCGCGCGCCACCCGCCGGCGATCAGCACGGTGACCTGCGTCGCGGCGAAGGGCCACTCCCACGATTGCGGGTAGGCCATGTAACGCGGCACCCAGGTCGGATGGAACTTGGCCTTGTAGGCGCGCAAACCGCGGAAATTGTACAGACCCTCGCCGTGCCGGAACAGGAGACGCGCCAGGCGCTCCCAGATCGGCGCCCGGGACATCTCCCCCACCGCCGCCAGGGGCGCCATGCCGAAGTTGAAGACGCGGAACCCTTCCGCATGGCCCCATTCCAGGAGCCGCACGAACAGGTAATCCATGATCTGCTCCGGCGCCCCGCGCGTGTGGCGCATCAGATCGATCGACAGCTCCCCGCGGCCTGGGCCGCAGAGCAGGTTCGCGAAAGCGACCAGGGTGCCGTGCGCGTCGCGCACCACGGCGCACGGGAACCGGGTCAGGTACGGCGCGCTGAACGCGCCGATGGAGAACTGCTTTTCGCGCGCCTCCTTGCTCTCCAGCCACTCGTCGGAGATGCCGCGCAGCTCCGCCAGCCGCCCCGCGACCGCTTCCGGCGGCAGAATGGCGAAGCCGAAGCCCTCCTGCTCCTCGACGCGCCGCACCGCGTGGCGAAAGGTCTTCCAGCGGGCGCCGGCCAGCGCGAAGCCTTCGAGCGGCAAGGCCGCCTCCTCGCCGAGCTTGAAAAAAGAGAATCCGTGATCGTGCAGGAGCGGCAGCCAGGCGGCGCCGATCTGGTAGAAGATGAGGCGCCGATCGAGACCGTCGGCATACTGCAGCAGGGCCTCGATGAAGCGGCGCTCCTCGCCCGCCACCACGGTCGGATCGCTGAACACCACCAGGTACGAACCGACCACGCGGTAGGCGCAGAAGGAGCCCTCGCCGTGGAAGAAGATCGATTTGTCGCCGGCCGCCACCATGAGCGCCGAGGTGCCGGCCCCGTGCGCCTCGTGCAACGCCAGGGCGCGATCGATCTCGGCCCGCTCCGGGACATGAAACGGCGCCGGCGAGCGCAGCCCGGCATAAAGGATGAAGACGGTCCCTCCCAGTGCCAGGAGGGCGAAGGCGCGCAGGAAGCGGGCCAGGTCCAGCGCGTGCCCGAACCCGAAGGTCCAGATCAGCCCCTCGCGGTACTCGGCGGCGGCGTAAGATTGCAGCCCGACCACCGAGAAGATGAGGATGGCGAGCAGGATCAGCCCGCCGGCGGTCCAGCCGACCCAGGGCGCCCGTCCGGCGCGCTGGAACTGCACCGCCTGGGAAGCCGTGACCGCGGCAAGGATCAGCAGGACGAGGGCCTCCTCGTAATCGAGCCCTTTCAGCGCCGCCAGCACCGCTCCCCCCACCAGCAGCACCACAGTCAGCCGGTGCGCCTGGCGATAGCCGCGCATCACGCCGCGCGCCAGGAACAGGAGGACGACCCCCAGGAGGGCCCCGAGCAGGTGCGACAGCTCGACGACACCGAGCGGCACGAAGCGCGCCAGAACCCGCATCCGATGTTCCAGCGCCGGTGAGGCGGTGCTCACCAGCATCACGGCGCCCGCCGCGCCCACGAGCAGCCCGAGGATGGTCGGCACCGGGTTCAGCCAGCGCGCCCCGGCACGCGCGCCGCGCGCCATCAGCACCACGCACGCGAAGAGCCACGGCGCGACGTAGTAGATGGCGCGGTAAGCCAGGAGAGCCGCGCCGACCGCGGCGGCGTCAATCGGCAGGCGGAGAAGCCAGTAGGTGTCGGCGCTGCCGAGGCCGCCCGGGAGAAGCGACACCGCCCCAAGGGTCTGCCCGGCGAGAAAGGTGCGGGCGACCACCAGGAGATCGAACGGCTTGCCGGTGGCGCGCAGGACGGCGGCGAAGACCGCCGCCGCCAGGAGCCAGTCGAGGAAGGCGACGCTGAACAGCGCCGCCCAGGACGCGGTGCCGCGCCGCAGCCAGGTCGGCACGCGCCGGCCGCGCTCGATCCCTCCGAGGAGAATCGCCAGCAGGATCAGCGAGACGAATGCCGCCGGGATCACCAGCTTCGCCGACAGGATGATCGAGGCGAGGAGGAAGACTCCCAGGCCGGCGCCGAACGCCACGACGTTGGCGACGATGGCGCCCCGCAAAGCCGCCGCCTCGATGCCGTACGGACGGTAGAGCCAGAACCGGATGGCCGGGCCGGCGATCGGCCCCAGGGTCAGGAAGTTGCTCCAGGCGAACGCCAGGGAACCCAGCCGCCAGCGCGCCATGGTGGGCGCGGAAGTGCCCCGCAGGGTGATGACGTCATACAGGCCGAGGAGCGCGAGGTTGGCGATCGTGATCGCCGCCGCCAACAGAAGCCAAGGCACCGACAGGGCGTGCAGGGCCGCGCGCACCGCATTCAGGTCGATGCGCCGCAGCTCTTCCCACCCGGCGAGCGCCAGCCCGCCGATCAGCAGCAGCGGCCAGAGCCGACGCAGGCTGCCGAGAATCCTGAGAACCAGAGGCGGGCGGGCCGGGGAGGTCATCGTGATCAGTACAGGTACACCGCTCCGAAGAAGATCTGGAAATCAGGGGCGCCGTTCGAGAGCGGCAGGGCGAGTGCGCCGCGAAACCCGAAACCGGGGGCGCGCGCCACTCCCTGCATGCCGAGCGTGAGCCGCGCGTCGGCGCCGGCGCCATCCAGCCTCTGGCTCTCATAGCTGGCCTCGATCACGCAGGTGATGCTGGCCCCGACCGGCAGGAGCAGCCCTCCGCCTGCGAGGACGGAGGCTTGGGAGTCGGGAAGGGGCGCCTCCGGATTGCCGTTGTATCGCAGGCCGACATTCCCCGTGACGGTCACCGCCTGGAGGTCGGCACGGCAGGCGGCGAATCCCTCGACGTCGGTCTTGCCGGTCCCGAGCCCTTCTTCTTGGTGGCCGGTCGGCACCTTCACCAGCCCTCCCAGCGCGCACCGTCCCGCACCGCCGTGCAGGCGGTACTTGCCATACAGGTCGATATCCGACAGACCCGACCCATCCGGACCCGGGTCCGCGGCCTGACGTTCGTAGCCCAGCCGCAGCCCGGCCTCCACCTGATCGGTGACGCGAAAGGCGATCAGCGCCGCCAGGAGCTGATTGCTGTCGCCGTCGTCCAGGTCGCTGTAGATCAGCTGCCCCTCGGTCCAGCCGCCGGGGACGATTGCCGCGTCCTCGGCGAAGCGCTGGAACAGCCGGCGGGCGTCACGGTGGCCGGGCGCCGACGGGGCTCGCGGCGGCACCCCCGTTTCCGGGGGCGGCGCCTCGTAGGGCGGAGGCTCCGGCTGCGGGGTCTGCGGCTGCGCCGCGGCCGGGCTCTCGACCGCGACCATCGCACTCAGCGCAAGAATCGCTCTCCAGGATCGGGACAAGAACATCGAGAAACCTCCGGTTGGCCTGACGCTTCTATCGCACCTCGCGCTGGTTGACAAGCCCCGCGGGAGGCGCCGCGGAGGGTGCGCCCGGCGTGCGCCGACAGCGCTGGCGAATTCCCGAGCCGGCTCCTAGATTGAACCCGGGCTGGACCGCGCGTTTCCCGCGGACTGCCGGGCTTCCGGTTGCAGAATCGTGATCGGGCGGCGGCAGGCTCCGGAGACGGCCGCGG
>JAYUCR010000337.1:0-3844 GCA_043740165.1 Acidobacteriota bacterium
TCCGGATCGGACGCCGCGTCGCTCTCGACCCGCGCCGTCTGGGACGACAAGCGCCGCGTCTTCGTCCTGAACGGCGGCAAGCGCTATATCACCAACGGCGGTCATGCCGGCCTGTTCACCGTCTTCGCCCGGCACCAGGTGAAAGGGGCCGACAAGATCAGCGCCTTCATCGTCACCCGCGATCTGCCCGGGGTGACGAACGGCAAGGAAGAGGACAAGCTGGGGCTCAAGGGCTCCTCGACCACCGACCTGTACCTCCAGGACGTGCCGGTCCCCGAAGGCAATCTCCTCGGCGAGCCGGGGCGCGGCTTCAAGTACGCCATGGAGATCCTCAACGACGGCCGCGTGTCGCTGGCGGCGGGCGCCGTCGGCATGGCGAAGGAGATGATCGACCGCTCCGTCGAGTACGCGAAGCAGCGCCGGCAATTCGGCAAGCCGATCGCCGAGTTCGAGATGATCCGCGGCAAGGTGGCGGAGATGATGACCGGCACCTACGCCGCCGAGAGCATGGTCTACCTGACCACCGGGCTGGCACAGCGCCCGGGGGTCGACTACTCGATCGAATCGGCCCTGTGCAAGATCTTCGCGTCGGAGAATTCCTGGCGGGTGGTGAACCACGCGGTGCAGATCGCCGGCGGCAACGGCTTCATCAAGGAATACCCCTACGAGCGGGCGCTGCGCGACTGCCGCATCAACATGATCTTCGAGGGGACCAACGAGATCCTGCGCGTCTTCGTGGCCCTCGCCGCGCTGCAGCCGGTCGGCGAGGAGCTCAAGAAGGTCGGCAAGGCGCTGCGCGATCCGATCGCCCAGATAGGCGTGCTGACCGACTATGCCGTCCGCCGGATCAAGCGCGCCGTCACCGACGAGCCGTTCCCGGGGATCGAGCCGGCGCTGCAGAAGACGGCGGCGCGCGCCGCGCACTACGCCGAGGCGCTGGCCGACGCCGCCGAGGCGGCCTTGCGGGGGCACGGGAAGAAGATCATCGACCGCGAGTTCGTGCAGGAGCGGCTGAGCGAGGCGGCGGCGGATCTCTACGCCCTCGTCGCCTGCCTGTCGCGCGCCAACGCGCGCATCAAGGAAAAGGGCCTCGAGGCGGCGCGCCGTGACATCCTCCTGACCCGCACCTTCGGCAACGCCGCCTGGCGGCGCATCCGCCGCAACCTCTACCAGACCGGGAAGAACCAGGATTCCAATCTGATGCTCGTCAGCGATCTCGCCTATGAGACCGGCGGCTTCGGCGACGACGTGGTCGGATGAACTGCCCGGCCTGCGGCCGCTCCGCCGGGGCCGCGCGCTTCTGTCCCGACTGCGGCGCCTCCCTCGACCCCAGCCAGCCATCGCCGACCCGGACCATTCACGCCGGCGACGCGGCGCTCTCCGCCGCGGCCCGGCCCGGCGCCGCCGCGGCCCCGTCGTCGCGCGCGCACGGCGTGTCGTCGTCGGACTCGGTCGACTACGGGCTCTTCGTGCCCGGCACCGTGGTGGCCGAGCGCTACCGCGTGCTGGGGCTCCTCGGCCGCGGCGGGATGGGGGAGGTCTACCGCGCCGAGGACTTCAAGCTCGGGCAGCAGGTGGCGCTCAAGTTCCTGCCGCCCGCGCTGGCGCGGGACCCCTCGCGGCTGGAGCGCTTCCACGCCGAGGTCCGGCTGGCGCGCCAGGTGTCGCACCCGAACGTCTGCCGCGTCTACGACATCGGCGAGATCGACGGCCAGACCTACCTGACGATGGAGTACATCGATGGCGAGGATCTGTCGACCCTCCTGCGCCGCATCGGCCGCCTGCCGAGGGACAAGGCGATCGAGATCGCCCGGCAGCTCTGCGCCGGCCTGGCCGCGGCGCACGAGCGCGGCGTCCTGCACCGCGACCTCAAGCCGGCCAACGTCATGCTCGATGGCCGCGGCCGGGTCCGGATCACCGACTTCGGGCTGGCGGGTGTGGTCGGGGCCGTGGAGGCGGGCGGGACGCGCGCCGGCACGCCGGCCTACATGGCGCCGGAGCAGCTGACCGGGGGCGAGGGAACGGTCGCCAGCGACCTCTACGCGCTGGGGCTGGTGCTCTACGAAGTTTTCACCGGCAAGCGCGCCTTCAAGGGGGAGACCCTGGCCGAGCTGCAGCGCTCGCGCGAGGACTCGACGCCGACCCCGCCGTCGACGCTCGTGGACGGGTTCGATCCGGCGGTCGAGAGCGTCCTGCTGCGCTGCCTGGAACAGGACCCGCGCCAGCGTCCGAAATCGGCGCTGCTCGTGGCGGCGGCGCTGCCGGGGGGCGATCCCCTGGCGATGGCCCTGGCGGCGGGGGAGACGCCGTCGCCGGAGATGGTGGCGGCCGCCGGCGAGGCGGGCGGGCTGCGGCCGGCCCTCGTCTGGGTCTGTCTCGCGGCGATCGTGGCCGGGGTGTTCTGCGTGGCGGACGTCAGCGATCGGGTGAGCCTGCTGCGGCGGGCCGATCCTCCGAAGTCGATCGAGGTGCTGGTCGATCGGGCGCAGGAGATCCTGCGCCGCATCGGGTACACCGAACGAGCGGTTGGCACCGCGCGCGGGATCGGGTGGCACCGAACCTACCTCGAGTACATCCGCGACCACGACTCCTCGCCGACCCGGTGGGACCGCCTGGCGCGCTCGCAACCCCCGACCCTTTACATCTGGTATCGGCAGAGCCCGCGCCACCTGGAGCCGACGAATGTGAGTGGCGGTGTCGACCTCGACGATCCGGCACCCATCCTTCCCGGGATGGCTCAGGTCCAGGTGACCGCTTCGGGGGACCTGTGGAGGTTCGACGCCGTGCCGGCGCAGCTCGACGAGGGCGGCCCCTCGTCCACCGCTGTCGATTGGGCGCCGATCTTCGCGCTGGCCGGGCTGCGGCAGGAGGATTTCAAGCCGGTCGAAGGCCGTTGGGTGCCGCCAATCTACGCCGACGCGCGGTTCGCCTGGGAAGGACATTACCCGGAAGCGCCCGATTTCCCGGCGCGGGTGGAAGCGGCCTCGTACCGCGGCCGGCCAGTCTACTTTCACATCTACTGGCCCTGGAATCGGCCGCTGAAGAGCCAGCCGTTCCAGCCGAGCGCCGGGGAGAAGGTGGCCGGCAACATCATCCTGAGCCTGATCCTCTCCGCCTTCGTGGCCGGGCTGGTCCTGGCGCGCCGCAACCTCCACCTCGGGCGCATCGACCGCAAGGGGGCGTTCCGCCTCGCGGCGGTCATCTTCGCCGCCGACATGGTGGCCGGCCTCTGCCTCGCAACCCACAACCCCACCCCCCTGAAGGAGTGGGACCTGTTCACGCGGCTGTGCGGACGGGCGTTCTTCTCCGGCTTCCTCGTCTGGCTGTATTACATCGCCCTCGAGCCGCACGTGCGGCGACACTGGCCCGATCGGATCATCTCCTGGACCCGATTGCTCGCGGGCCGCCTGCGCGATCCGATGGTCGGCCGGGACCTGCTGGTCGGCATGGCGTTCGGCGTCGGCCAGGCGGTGCTGGGACGGCTGGCCGCGGTGCTGCCGTCCTGGCTCGGGCGTCCGCCGGAGATGCCGATCGTCGACACCCTGGAGACCGTGCTGGGGCCGGCGCACTGGATCGCCACCCTCATGAACCTCCTGGAGGACACCGTCAACCAGTCGCTTGTGGTTCTCTTCCTCCTGCTGCTGCTGCGCATTCTCCTGCGGCGCCAGTGGGCCGCGGCGATCGGCCTGTTCGCGGTCGCCGCGGCCGCGCTCTCGCTCGGAGACTTCCAGAATGCCGGCTCGTTCGCCATCCTCGCCGGATGCGGCATCGCCGCGCTGATGACCATCGTTCTCGTGCGCTTCGGCGTCCTGGCGCTCGCCGCCAGCCTGCTCACCTTGCGGAT
>JAYUCR010000338.1:0-3835 GCA_043740165.1 Acidobacteriota bacterium
CTGGCGGGCCGCGATCTGTGGGACCCGGACGAGCCGCGCTCGGCGCTCGTGACCTCGAGCCTGCTCAAGTCGGGACATCTCGCGGTGCCGATGCTGGACGGGCAGCCGTATCTGGAGAAGCCGCCGCTGTACTACTGGCTGGCGGCGCTGGCCGCGCTGCCGTCCGGGCGGGTCGACCCCTGGAGCGCCCGGCTGCCCTCGAACCTCGCCGCGATTGCGACCTGTCTCGCGGTTTTCTACCTCGGCCGCGCCCTGTTCGGGCGCCGCGCCGGCACGCTCGCGGGAATCGTCCTCCTCACCACCTTCGATCTGTTCCTCGAGGCGCACTGGGCGCGACCCGACATGCTACTGACATTGCTGCTCACCATCGCCGCCCTGGCTTTCTGGCGTGCGATGGAGCCCGAGGCGCCGTGGATGGCGCTCCCCGCTTTCTACCTGAGCACCGGGCTGGCGGTTCTGGTGAAGGGGCCCCTGGGGCTGTTGCCGGGGATCGCGGGACTGGTCTACCTGGCCGCGGCGCGCCAGCTCGGGTTCCTGCGCCGGGCGGGGTTGATCTGGGGCGTGCCGTTGATCCTGTTTCCCGCGGCGCTCTGGATCGCCGCCTGGACAGGCGCCACCGGCCGCGCATTCCCGCTCATGGCGCTCCTCGACCGCATGACCTCACGGGTGGGGCACGGACTCCATCACGCCCACCCGACGTCGGAGATGGCGGTCGGTGTCCCGCTGGCGCTTTTCCCCTGGGTCCTGATCCTGCCGGCGGCCTGCTTCGAGATGTTTCCGCGCCCGAGCCAACCACGGGACGCGCGATCGATCTACCTGTTCTCCTTTCTGCTCAGCTATGTCGCCCTGTTCGCCATGTCGGTGGAGAAGCGCGGTGTCTACCTGCTGCCGATCCTGCCGTTCCAGGCCCTCCTCGTCGGCCGCCTCTGGGACCATGCGCTCTTCAAGTGGGAGCCGCCGACCGCCGAGCGCCCGATCCGCTGGGGCCTGCTGGCCGGGTTGGCGATCGTCCTGGGTGGGTGCGTGCACTACCTGCCGCAGATCGGACAGGCCCAGCCCGAATTGCTCCGGCCGGCGGCGGCCCTGGCGGTCGCGGGCCTTCTTTCCTTCCTGTTGCCGGTTCTTCTCCTGCCGCGCATCGGTCCGGGGCGCGCCCTCGGCCTGTTCGCCGCGGGGATAGGCACCGCGTACCTCATCGTCAGTCTCGCGGTTCTGCCGGCCCTCAATCGCTATAAGTCGGCCCGCCCCTTTGCGTCGCGGGTGGCGGCGCAGGCCGGGGCCTTTCCGCTCGGCATTTTTCCCGACCCGCACTCCGGCCTGACGTTCTACTCCGGCCGGCCGATCGTCGTGCTGCCCACGGAAGCGGACCTCTCGGCGTTCCTCCACGCCACGCCGCCGGTCTTCTGCCTGGTGGAGGAGAGCACCTACCGCGCCGTGACCGCGGCCACCCGCGGGGCCGGCCGGGTGATCGACGCGGCGCAGGTGGGGCATCGCAGGTTTCTGCTCCTGGAGGGCCGGGCCGACGCGCCCCAAAGGGATCCGGGGACCGTGGGATGACGTGGCCCCGCGCGGTGCAGCGTCTTGCGGGGGCGGCCCTGGTCGTCGTGGCAATGATCCCCGCGCCGCTCCGGGCCGCCGAGCCATCGGATGTCGGCACCCAGCGCGATCCCGTGGAGGCGGCACCCGATGGGCCCGCGAGCCCGTGGCCCTCGGACGCACCGGTTTCCTGGAAGCAGGTCGGCGCCGACGCGCACTACCTGTTCGCCCGGCCGGCACACCTCGACAAGATGGGATGGACGAAGCTCGCCGTGGGGCTGGGGGTCGGAGCAGCGCTGTACCTGGTGCGGAAGGACGTTCGCGATTATGCCCAGCGACACGGCGACGGATCGGTCGACCAGCTGCTGGATGATGCGCGGCTGATGGGGCGGACGGCGACGCCGCTCCTGGCCGCAGGCGCCTTCTATATTTCCGGCAAGGCGCGCGACTCCCAGTACGACAAGGAGACCTCCTCCTTGATCCTGGAGAACCTGGCCTTCGCGTCCGCGATCACCGGCGTCGCGCAGCGGGTGGTCGCCACGGAACGGCCGCGCCACGGAGACGCCATCGACTACTTCAGTCCTCCGGGCGGCCACAGCGTCTCCGGTGACGTCACCGTGGCGGCATCGATGCTGGCGCCGATCATCGATCGCCACCTCCAGACCGACGCCGACGACGGGCGCGGGGTCCGATTCTGGAAACACTTCGGCGCCATCGGGCTCTACGGCATGGCCGGCCTGGTCGCGGCGCAGCGCGTGAACGCCGATGCCCACTGGCTGCCCGACGTCTATTTCGGCTATCTCAACGGCCTCGCCGTCGGGCGGATCCTGGTCGACAGCCGGCGCGGGGGACGGGCGTGGCGGGATGAGCGCCGCGCGCGTCGCGTGGAGGTGCAGGCATCGGTCAGCGGACTGCAGATCAGCTGGCGTTGAGCGGCGCGCCGTCGCGCGCGCGGGCCTGCTCGTAGCCGCGCACCAGCTCTTCGTCGAGGGTCGCGCGCCAGTACTTCTCGATTGTCCGGCGCGCCCCGAGCCGGGCGGCTATCGGCAGCAGGAGCCCGCGCAGCCGGGTGCGCGCCCGCTTGCCGGGAGGGATGACGGTGATCCCGGTTCGGCCGCGCAGGTCGGGGTGGTTGCGGAACGCGATGTACATCGACTGGCCGGCCTTGAACTGTCGCCGCCGGTAGTCGTCGAATGATCGCCGGTGATGGTGGTAGCCGACCGCCTCCTCGTCGTAGTGGAACACGAAGCCGCGCCCCTGCAGCCGCCACGCCAGCTCGATGTCCTCGAACCCGTAGACAATCTCCTCATCGAAGGGGTTTTCGAGCATGGCCTGCCGCTTCAACGACACATTGCAGGTGTAGAAGTGCTTGAACGTGACGGTGGTCCGGCCACGCACCTGGTGGTAGCGGAATTGCGGGCCGCCGCTGTCGAGCCACGACATGAAGTGATCGATCGGCCAGTCAGGCGGCCAGGTGACCCGTCCGACGGCGGCGTGGCTCAGCTCCGGGTGCTCCCGGTGGATTTTCAGGTGCCGCTCCAGCAGGTCGGGCCGCGCCAGGATGTCATCCTGGATCAGCAGGACGATCGGGGCGCGGGCCTCGCGCGCGCCGCGGTTGCGGGTCGCCGAGACGCCGCGGTTCTCCTGAATCAGGAAACGGAAGGCGAGCGGGGTCGATGGGGCCAGCGCGCGCAGCCGCTCTCTCGTGTCGTCGGGCGATCCGTCGTCGATGACCACGACCTCGAACCGCTCTTTCGGCAGCGTCTGCGATTCGAGATGGCGGATGACCAGCGGCAGGGTGTCCGGCTTGCCGTAGGTCGGGATGACAACCGAAATCTCGGGAGTCGCGGCGTTCGATCTCTCCATCACGCCGAAAAGGTAACACAGGAACGGCGGCCGGCCGCGCGTTGACCGGCTCCGCCGTTCTCTGTCACGATGCCGCCGCCATGCGGCTCCTGTGCGTTCTCAACGGCGGTGCCGGGCACCCCAGCAGCCGGTTCCGGGTCCTGCAGCATCTCGACCTGCTGCGAGCGAGCGGCTTCGACACCGAGGTCCTCGTGGCCAAGCGCGGCGAGGGATACGACCTGCCCGGCCTGCGGAGGCGGGCCGCCGCCGCGGACGTCGTTCTGGTGCAGAAGAAACTGTTCGCCGCCTGGAAGCTCCTGATCCTGCCGCGCCGCGTTCCCCTGGTGTTCGACTTCGATGATGCGGTGTGGAGCCCGACCCCGGAAGAGGAGGCCCGCTTCGGTCCGGCCCGGGCGGCCCGCAGGGCCGCCTTCAGGGAGCGTCGCCTGGCGGC
>JAYUCR010000339.1:0-1519 GCA_043740165.1 Acidobacteriota bacterium
CCGACCGCCCTGCGGGTGATCGGACTCCTCCTCCTGGTGGTGGCGTTCGCGCGGCCACAGTCCCTGTTCCAGGAGCAGGAGGTGCTCACCGAGGGGATCGACATCATGCTGGCGGTCGACGTCTCCGGCAGCATGCGCACGGAGGATTTCCGTCCCAAGAACCGGCTGATCGTGGCCAAGGATGTCGTCGGTCATTTCGTGCGCGGACGCCCCGGCAACGACCTGATGGGCCTCGTCGCTTTCGCCGCCAATGCCTACACGCAATGCCCCCTGACGCTCGACTACGGCGTGCTGCTGGACCAGCTCGAGCGCACCGATTTCGCCACGCGCGAGGAGGACGGGACGGCGATCGGCATGGGGCTGGCCACCGCGACGGCCCGCCTGCGCGACGCCAGGGGGAAGAGCAAGGTGATCATCCTGCTCACCGACGGCCGGAACAACCGCGGCCAGATCGATCCGCAGACCGGCGCCCGCCTGGCGCAGGCGCTGGGCATCAAGGTGTATACCATCGGCGTGGGCAAGGAAGGGGAGGCGCCTTATCCGATCGACGATCCGCTCATGGGCCGGCGCTACATCATGGTGTCGGCCGACATCGACGAGGACACCTTGAAGCAGATCGCCGAGGCGACCGGGGGACAGTATTTCCGCGCCACCGACTCACGCTCGCTGCGCGCCATCTTCGAGCGCATCGACCGGATGGAGCGCACCGAGATCCGGGTGCGCAACTACACGCGGCAGACGGAACGCTTCGGGATGTTCCTCGACGCCGGTGCTCTGCTCATCGGGCTGGAGCTCCTGATCGGCGCCACCTTTATGAAGAGGATTCCCTGATGCGCTTCGGAGATCCTGCCTACCTCTGGCTGCTGCTCCTGGTGCCGATCCTGGCGGCGCTTCTGGCCCTCACCTTCCGGCGCCGAAGGCTCGCGCTGGAGCGGTTCGGCGAGCTGGCGCTGATGCGGCGGCTTACCAAAAGCGTCAGCACCGAAAAGCGCATCATCAAATCGGTGCTGCTCGTGACCGCCTCGGTCTTCCTCGTCCTGGCCCTCGCCCGGCCGCAGTGGGGGGCGCGCGTCGAGACCATCACGCGTCGCGGCATCGACGTCATCGTGGCGGTCGACACCTCGCTGAGCATGCAGGCGGAGGACGTCAAGCCGAGCCGCATCGCGCAGGCCCGCGCCGCCGTCCTGTCGCTGATGGATCTCCTGCAGGGGGATCGGATCGGCCTGGTGGCGTTCTCGGGGAGCGCCTACGTCGCCTGCCCGCTCACCCTGGATTACTCGGCGGCGGCGATGTTCGTCGATGTCCTCGACCCGGATCTCCTGCCCGTGCCCGGCACCGCCATCGCCGCCGCCCTGCGCACGGCGACCGCCGCGTTCCCGCAGGAGCGGCGGCACAAGGTGATCGTCCTGATCACCGACGGAGAGGATCACGAGGGCGACGTTCAGGCCGCGGCCGCGGCGGCGGCCGATCAGGGGGTGATCGTCTACACCGTCGGCGTCGGCGGGACGGCGGGGGAGCC
>JAYUCR010000340.1:0-3833 GCA_043740165.1 Acidobacteriota bacterium
CGACCTGAAGCGCAAGATGGTTTTCGTCGCCGGGCCAAGACAGGTCGGCAAGACGACGCTGGCCCGGGCGCTGCCCGGCGCCCGGGAGGGGTACTTCAACTGGGACATCGCCGAGCACCGCGAGCGCATCCTCCGGCGGGAGCTGCCTGCGGCCCCGCTGTGGATTTTTGACGAGATTCACAAGTACAAGGCATGGCGGGGATTTCTCAAGGGGCTGTTTGACGGCCGCAGCTCGGGCCAGCGCATCCTCGTGACGGGAAGCGCCCGCCTGGACCTCTATCGCCACGGCGGCGACTCGCTGCAGGGTCGATATCACCTGCTCCGGCTGCATCCCCTTTCGGTGCGCGAGGCCGGGATTGACTCGCCTGACGGGTTTCGCCACCTGCTCAGACTCGGCGGGTTCCCGGAGCCGTTCTTTGGAGGGACGGAGCGCGAGGCCCGCCGATGGGCGCGTGAGTACCGCACACGGCTTATTCGGGAGGATGTCGCCAGCCTCGAACGGATCCAGGATCTGGGGAGGCTCGAGCTCCTGACCTTGCGCCTTCCCGACCTCGTCGGCTCCCCGCTCTCCATCAACGCGCTGCGGGAAGATCTCCAGGTCAGCCACAAGACCGTGGCCGCTTGGATCGGCGCCCTCGAACGCCTGTACGCCGTCTTCCGGCTGGCCCCGTTAGGCTCACCGCGCATCCGCGCCGTGAGGAAGGAGCAGAAGCACTATCAGCTCGACTGGTCGCTCGTGCCGGAGGACCCGGCGCGGTTCGAGAACCTGATCGCCTCGCACCTGCTGAAGTGGGTGCACTTCCAGCAGGACACCGAGGGCCGCGATCTCGATCTGCGCTATTTCCGCGACACCGATGGCCGCGAAGTGGACTTCGTCGTCGTCGAACGGCGCCAGCCGATCCTGCTGGTCGAGGCCAAATGGGGCGATCAGGACGTGGACCGCGGGCTGCGCTATCTCAAAGGGAAATTCCCTTCCGTCCCCGCCTGGCAACTGAGCGCGGTCGGACGGAAGGACTATGTCTCGCCCGACGGCATTCGCGTGTCACACGCGCTCACGTTACTCGCACAACTCACTTGATCTATGGGCGCGGATGTCCCGCCTCGGGCCGGCCGAGCGCGCCGCCCGGAGGTGATCCGCAACGACCGGCGCCGCGGCCAGGCAGAACGACCTCATCGGAAGAGCTCCTGCACCCACAATTGGAGCGCGGCTCTATGACGGTCCTCATTGAGAACGTACGGCCGGAGCTCGGCTTCGAATCTTTCTTCAAGGAGATGGCGGTCGATCGCTTTCTTCCCGATGAGGAACTCCACGTCGGCGCGATCGCGCCCACTATTTCGGCCAAGCTTTGCAAGCGCCAGGTCGTGAACCTCAAAGGCTCGAAGCCGGAGATGTTGCAATCCTCGTGGAGTGATCTCGATGAGCCTCGATGCGTAGCCCTCCGGGTATTCCGCCACGGTCACGCGATCGAAGTGGAGTTTGTGTTGACGAGCGACCTCGCTTCCCTCACCCGCGATTCGCAGGAGGTCCTGCCCCCTCTCGCGGGGCTCGATCTCGATGAAGTCAACGTCAGCGGTTGGTCTCGGAAGCCCCCAAAGAACGGCAAGAACAAACCCTCCCAGGCAATGGGCTTCGACCGGCCTGTCAAGAGCGCGATCAACGTCGCGGAGGAAGGCGAGCCACGGCGCCGGGATCCTAGCGGGCATAGGGCAGGTGCTCGACCTTCAGGTCGGTGAGAAGGTTCCAGTGCCTCGCCGCGTTGGTCCGCTCCTTGCGCAACCATGCTCGCATCCGTTCGCTCGCACGCCCCTGACCAAACGTTTCCTCCCGGGCGAGACGGCTCGGCTCAAGCAGCTCTTCGAGCTGGCGCATTGCGGATATGCGCGGCTCGTATCCTCTCTTGCGCTCAGCCACCTGCCGCGCGAGGGCCACCACGAAACCGAGCCGATTTTGAAGGTCTCGAGCCTTCGCTCCAGCGACGAGCCGTTGAGCGTCGAATCCCTCATGCTGCAGTAGCAGCCAGGGAAGGGCCTCCGTCAAACGAGGCTCCAGATCGTCGTGCGCCAGTGCCGCCAGAAGCACTTCCGCAGGGTGGTGCACGGATCCCGGACGCTTTCGGTAGGCATAACCGGGGTAGCTCAGGCGTGCGAGCTGCGCCTCGAACCATGCATTCGATGGCCGGCACCTCGACTTGGATGGCGTTGTGGCCGGAAGCATTGTCGGAGGCAGATCGAGCAGACGCACGAGACGACGGGCGACCCGAGCCGGCATGCGACGCCTCCCGGACTCCATGAGCGACAGATAGGCTTGCGTGAGCTGGAGCTTGTCGGCCAGACGCACCTGCGTCCACCCCGCATCGAGTCGAGCTTTCCTGAACAGGGCGCCGTTCATCACAGCGGGAATATATAACACATTTTGTTATATGTCAATCCGCCCTGAGCTCTGCCCCGGGAGGCTGCTCAATGCGCGCCGCACCCTCTGCCGCGCGAACGGCGCCGCGGCTAGCGCTGCGCGCCTGGTCGAGGAACTCCACCGCCTCGATCGTCAGCGTCACCGCCCCGAAGTCCTCTTCCACCCGACCGTGCAGCAGGTACGGCCGCGCCGTCGACAGCATGCGGCAAAAGCGCTCGTAGACGCGCGGGAAGAAGGTGGTCTCGTAGATCGCCGTCGTGTCCTCGAACGACACGAACTCCATCGGCTCGTCGTCCTTGGTCGTGACGATCTTGCCGGTCACCAGCCAGCCGATCATCGCCACCCGCCGGCCAACATGTTGCCCGATCGCGTCGCCGCGCACCGGCTGCTCCCCGGAGCGCCGCAGCGCCAGCAGGTCGTCGCGGTACAGGGTCAGCGGGTGCCGGCTGATCAGGAACCCGAGCGTCTCCTCCTCGTCACGGAGCAGCTTCGCCGCGTCGTGCGGCCGCGGCGCGTGCGACGGGCCGGACGGCGAGTCGGACGGCGGCGCGCCGAGCGGTGCGTCGATCGCCGGATCGACCGGTGGCGCGAACAGGAGCGGTGTCGTGGCGTGCCGCTTCCCGCCGCGGCGCGCTTCCCATTCCTGGATGCGCCAGTGCAGGCGCGGCCGTAGCGCGGGACCGAACTCGCCGTCCTGAAGCGCATCGCACGCTCCGGCGCGAACGAGGCGGCGCGCGTCGGTTGGATCGAGATCCGCCCGGCCGAGAACCTCTTCGAACGACGCGAACGGGCCGCGCCGCGTGCGCTCAGCGAGCAGTGCGTCGATGGCGGCGTCGCGCAGGCCGCCGATCTGCGCCAGCCCTGCCCGCACCGCGCCGCGCCGCGCGCTCCCCGGCGCGCTGCCTGATGCCGCGCCTGGCGTGGAGACGGCGGCGCTGCCCGGCGCGCCGGCAGGCGCGCCGCCGCTCGCGGTGCGCCCGGCCCAAGTGCGGCCGCTCCGGTTCACGTCGGGGGGCAGGATGGCGAGGCCCATGCGCCGGCACTCCGAGACGTAGGCGAAGGGAGCGTAGTAGCCGCCGCCGTTCGCCAGGACCGCCGCCATGAACTCCGCCGGGTGGTGCGCCTTCAGCCAGGCCGACTTGAAGGAGACCAGCGCGTACGATGCCGAGTGCGGCTTGCAGAACGAATAGCCGGAGAAGCTCAGGATCATCCGCCAGACGGCTTCGACCACCTCCGCTGCTATGCCGCGCTCGGCCGCACCGCGCGCGAACTGCTGCCGGAAATCCTCCACCTGCTTGCCGGCCCATTTCTTCGACAGCACCTTCCGGAGGCCGTCCGCCTCGGCGTCGGAGAAGCCGGCCATCCGGATGGCGACGCGCGCCACGTCCTCCTGGTAGCACATGATCCCGTAGGTGTCGCGCAG
>JAYUCR010000341.1:0-1513 GCA_043740165.1 Acidobacteriota bacterium
TTTTGAGGGCCTCCTCGAGATCCTTTCCCTTGAGGCTGGGGTTCTTCTGCGCCCAGCGGTGGGCCTCGACGATCTCCAGCGGATAGGTGGACGCCATCAGGATCTGCATCAGGAGCGCGTCGGGATAGAGAGCGATCGGCGCCACGATCTGCTCCAGCTGCGCGGCGGCGAACGTGGAGGCCTTCTGCCCCTCGGCGGCGGGCTTCTGATCCTCGGCCGCGGCGAGGCCGGCGGCGGGGGGAGGGAAGACCAGCAGCGCCAGCGACAGGATCACCGGCGCGACGCGCCTGACGGCTCCGTTCATCTCGACTCTCCTGCCGAGGCGACACCCGCGCTCCGGGCGCGGAGGCTGCAGCGAGAGCGAAGTTTATACGAAATCAAATCTCAGCGCCCGCGCTCCCGTGGCGTTCTCCAGACTGGAACGATCTCGTCGACCAGGTGAAACTTCAGGGCCTCCTCGGGGCTCAGGTAGTAGCTCTTGTCGCCGGTCATCGGATACCAGTCGGCCGGCAGCGTGGTCGTCTCTTTGTAGACCCGCTCGTAGCGGTCGCGGGCGAGACGGTGGAGCGACCAGGCCTCGGTCGAGTCTTCTAGGTTGGCGTGGATCATCAGAACGGCGTCCTCGGTTGCGTAGCGCCTGCCGGTCGCGGCGGCGAGGATCAGGGCGCCGGCCGAGTAACACCCTCCCACGGCCCAGGTGTTGACCGGCGCCGAGATCGTCCGCATCGTGTCGATGATCGTGAACGCGTTGTCCGGCCACCCGCCCTGCGTCGAGATGTACAGGTCGATCGGCTTCTTCGGGTCGAGGCTGTCCAGGTAGATCAGCCGGGCGCTGATGTCCTTCCCGGTCCGGGAATTGACGTCGTGGAACAGCAGGACCTTCCGGTCACGGAGGAGCGGCTCGTCGGTATGAAAGGTCGGATCCTCCTGGCCGGAGTCGATCTGCGCGTCGAGGAAATCGGTGAGGGTGTCCGACAGGTCGGGGACCGTATCGAAGAACGTCACCGCGAACCAGATGAGAGCGCCCGTCTGGATCGCCAGCAGGCCGACCACGACGAGGCCGAGGACCAGCCCGAGGCGCGAGCGTCCCGGCCCGCTCACTTGATCCCGACCGCCATCGAGTCGGGGCCGACCAGGTGCTCCACGTAGGTCTTCTGGAACCCCACCTCGCGCATCCAGCCGGCGCAGTCGGCACCCGTGAAGTCGAAGCCGCCCTTGGTCTCGATCAGCATGTTCAGGCTCATCAGGAGTCCGAACGCGTTCTGCCGGCGGGCGTCGTCGATGAGCGACTCGTAGACGATGAGCGCCCCGCCCTTCGGAAGGGCGGCGTACGCCTTGGCGAGCAGCATTTTCTTCTCCGCGAGATCCCAGTCGTGCAGGATGCGCCCCAACGACAGCACGTCCGACTCCGGCATCGGGTCGTCGAAGAAATTCCCGGTCCTGAACCGCAGCCGGTCGCCGAGCCCGGAGGAGGCGACATACTCCTCGAAGTGCGGCTTGACAGGTGGAAGGT
>JAYUCR010000342.1:0-1513 GCA_043740165.1 Acidobacteriota bacterium
GTGGTGCAGCCGCAGTAGGTGCAGAGCAGAAGGTCGGGCTTCGGCAGCCCGCCGAACGGCCCCTGGTTCCCCCGCTTCCACAGTCCGATGTCGTTCTTGACGTAGCCGCAGACATCCGACGAGTACCCCATGTCTTCCGAGGTCATGATGAAGCTCTGCGACACCCGCTTGATGCCGCACTGCAGGGCGTTGATCTCCGGATAGCAGACCTCCATGTCGAAGGCGCGCAGCAGCTCGGCCACGTTTCCCGGCACGAACAGGTAGGCGACCTTGCGCCCCTCGGCCTGCGCCGTTTCCAGGCGCTTGTACCAGGAGCCGAGAAGATCCTTCTGGAGATCGCGCCCTTTCCCCTGGAACCGATACGGCTCGGTCATGCCCGTCCCTCCGCGGCCTCGTCGGGACCGAAGAACAGGATCGACTCGACGAAGGTCTCCACCTGGGTCTTGATGCTCTCGAAGGTCCCGATCTTCTCTTCGAACTCGAAGGCCAGGCTCGGGATGTTGTGGCGGTCGAGTGTCGCGCGCATGAGCGGGTAATCGAGCAGCGCCGGCTCGCAGAACTTGGCGGCCGAGAAGATCACCCCCTCGGCTCCGGAGTCCCGCACCCGGCCCAGGAGCGCCTCCCCCTTCCTCCGCCGGTCATGGCGGATCGACGTGGTCACCCCGGAATCGATGAACGCGTGGGCCAGGGCCATGAGCGGGTCGGCGCCCGGGTCGACCGGCCGGTCGATCCATCGCATCCCGAGGAGCAGGTCGTCCTCCACCACGTAGCACCCTGCCTCCTCGATGATGTCGAGCAGGTCGGCCGGCGGCTGCTCGCAGAACGATCCCTCGACGACGACGCGCACGCGGTCGCGCTTCTGGCCGTCGCGCGTCCGGATCAGGGGCAGCGCCTGCTCGAGGAGCTGGATGTGCTCCTCGACCGGCAGGATGTGGCCGGCGCGCGCCAGGCTGTAAGCCTCGCGCCAGGTGAGACGCCACGGCTCGGCCCGCCGCACGCGGACCAGCTCGCGGAGCAGCGCGCTCCGGCGCTCGTACAGGATCAGGCTGGCGCACAGTCCCGCGTCGGTGACCGGTTGCCCCGAGAGGCGTTCCAGGGCGACTCGCAGCCGCTGCAGCTCGCCGCGGTAATACGGAGCGGCGTGCGCCGAGTCGGGATTCTGGGGATAGTGGACGTACTCCACCAGGGTGTCCGGAAAGTTGCGCTGCCAGATGCCGGAAAGGTTGCGGGCGACGTCGCAGATGCTCCCGAAGATCATCCCGTCGAGGCCGTCGAGGTGCCCCGTGAGTCCCAGCTCGAGTGTCGAGCGCGACACCGAGCAGACGAACGACTGGATGTGCGCGTCGGCGTGATCGATCTCGACCGTGCCACCGGCCCCGAAGACACCGACCGGGAGGAGGCCGGCCGCGTGGATCAGCTCGGCGGGGACGTAGACGGGGAAGTAGCCGACCGCCTTGCGCCCCGCCCCGCCCTTCTTCCAGTCCGCGACCGTTCGCAACTCCGGGTCGCGGAC
>JAYUCR010000343.1:0-3816 GCA_043740165.1 Acidobacteriota bacterium
TCGACCTCGGGGAAGAGCTCGATCGGGTTGAACAGATTCTCGTAGCGTGGCCGGAGCTGCGACATCTGCTTCCTGTAGGCGTCGAGCCTGAAGGAGAGCCCCTGCCGGAAGAAGTGCTCGAAGCCGAGCATGGCGTGGTCGGCCATCTGGGCCGGCGCGAAGCGGCTGACCCCGTCTTCCACTTGAAGCTCGTTGAGGCCCTGCGCCTGGTAGAAGCGCCCCCATCCGGCGCGCAGGGCGCTGCTTCGCCCCAGGGCGTAGACCAGGTTGACACGCGGGCTGATCTGGCGATCCGGCGCGTAGGTCTGCTTGTCCCAGCGCAATCCGAGGTCCAGGGTGAGGGGAGCAGCGATCTGATACCGGTCGGCGATGTAGGCGCCGAAGGTGTAGCCCGACGGCTGCAGGCTCAGGCGGGGCTGCGGACCCGGCACGACCGACGGATCGCCGCCGAAGAGCGGATCGGGCGGCGCAGGCTGGTTGAAGTAGTCGTATTCCGCCGTGCCGTGCTCGGCGCTCAGTCCTCCGCGCAGGAGATGACGATCGGATCCCTGGAACGACCAGTCCTGCTTGAGGCCGAAGAAATTGAACGACCTCCGGTCGTCGACCCACGCTGTGAACGCCGGTCCGGACCCGAGGCTGCCCTCCCGGTTGCTCTCGATGCCGCCGGAAGAGACCATCGTCTCCGAGAGAAGCTTCGGGCTCAGCACCGATTTCACCGTGAGCCAGGCGTACCGGCTGGCGGAGCGGGCCTGCGCCACCTGGGCGTGGCCCTCCCCGGTGAAATCGATGTTGTCGCCGGAGATGAGCAGGTTTCCCGAGATCACCGTCCCCTCTCCCAGGCGCATCTGGGCCTTTCCGAACAGGTCGTGGAAGGTGGGATTCATGTCCTCCACCCCCGGGTCCACCAGGTCGACCGTCGCGTCCGGGTACCAGGTGCGCGCCGAGACCACCCATGCGCCGTCGTCGCCGTTGAACCTGCCGTCGGCAAGGAGCCGCGAGCTGATCGTGCTCGCTCCAAAGGAATACTGCGGTTTGTCGGAGGGGGTGAGGGAGGAGAGGCTCACGATCCCGCTCATGCTGTTGCCGAACTCCGCGGGGAAATTCCCGGTGGTGAGCTCGGCCGAGTCGACGGCGTTCGCGTCGACGATCCCGGACGGGCTCAGGAAATGCGTCAGATGGAAGGGCTCGCGGATCTCCAGGCCGTCCAGCACGACGGAGAACTCATCGCCCGCCCCGCCGCGCACGAACAGTTGAGAGGACACGTCGCCCGCGGCGGCGCCCGGCTGCCGCGCGACCGCCCGGTTCACGTCGTCGCCGAGCGTCGCATCGCGCCGGAGCTCCTCGCCACGGATCGAGGTGGTCTCTTCCGGCTGGCGCTGCGGCGGCTCATCGCCCTTCGAGGTGACGATCACGTCATCAACCCGGAGCCTGGGCGTTCTGGACGGCAGTCCGGCGCCCGGCGCCGGCGGTGCCCCCGCATCGGCTGCCGTTGATGCGGCCGCCGTCGATGAGGCCGCCGGCGGGACGCGGACGATCAGGAGCGTGTCGTGGGGGCCGGGGCGCGCCACGAGCCCGTGCGCGGCGATCAGCTCGTCGAGCATCAGGCGGGGTGAGGTGGAGGCCGGCGCGGACGTGACGATCATGTCCGGGCGCACCACGTCGCTGCTGTAGATGAGGGCCAGGCCACGCGCCTGGAGATCCGCCAGGGCGTCGAGCAGGGTGTGGCCGGCGTATCGCGGCACGTCGGCCGGCGCCGCGACGGCGAAAGAGGCGTCATAAGAAGAGAGGCCCGGCGCGAAGCAGATCAGCACGATGACCGCCGCGGCGGAAGAAACCCGTCGGGCGCGATTCCGACAACTTCGGGGCGGCAAACGGAATATATGAACGGCAGCCTCACCGCAAATCTAACACGGAGAGGGCGGCGGTCAAGGAAAACTAAGGGTTTTTCGCCACCTCGATCAGCATCGTGTCGCCCTCGATGCGGTGGCGCAGCCCGCAGGCGGGGAGCACCGCCGCCGGCGCTTCGTCGGGTCGCAGGCCCTGGACCGATCCGTGCAGGATGGTGGTCGCGGCGCGCCCGGCGATCGCCGGGTCGGCGAACTGCACCCGCCAGCCGTTCTCCCGCGCCGCCCAGTCGAGGAACTCTCCCAGGGTACGGCCCTCCATCTCGAACGCCGGCGCCACCAGCAGGGTCCAGTCCCATTGCGGCCCGTGGACCGGCACCGCGCGCGCGGTGACCGCTCCGCCCTTCTCCGCGATCAGTTGCGAGCCGACCCCGGCTTCGTGCGTGTCGCCGTCGCGCTCGAGGCGGGCCAGCCCCTCGCGGACGCTCACCTGCATCGCCTCGTCGCGCAGGCGGACCTCGAACCGGGTCCCGATGTCGCTTACGGTCCCCATGCTGGTCCGGATCTCCAGGGCGCCGGATTCTTTCGCGCGCGGTCCGGTTTCGACATAGACCGCCCCCCGGGACAGGTCGATCGCCGGCCCCGGCAGCAGCCGCAGCCGCGTCTCGTGGTCGATGCGCAGCGAGGTGCCATCGGAGAAGAGAAGGGCCGCCCGGTCGGCCGGGCCGGTCTCGATCTCCATCCCCTCGGGGATCGGGGAGCCGGCGCTGAGCCCCTTCAACGAGCCGACGACGCGGGTCAGCGTGGCGATGCGCGGCCTCTCGGCCGGCCCCGGGCCGGCCCGCCGGATGCCGACGAACACCACCAGCAGCGCGGCCGCGGCGAGAGCGCCGGTGATCCAGAAGGTTCTTTGTCGCCCGCGTCGCACCGCGAGGTCCGCGCGCCATTGGGCATGGACCACCGCCCGGATGCGCGACTCCGCGCCGGCCGGTGCGGCGGGCCGCGTTCCCGCCAGGCGCAGGAGCTTTGCTATCTCTTCTTCGTTCCTGTTCTCGGGTTGCATGGCTTCAGGGCACCCCATGGACGGCGGCGAATCCGTCCCGGAACGCCTCGCGCGCCCGGGTGAGCAGCGACTCCGCGGCCTTCGGGCCGAGGTTCAGGCGGGCGGCGATCTCCTTCACCGACAGCCCTTGGATGTACTTCCACTCCAGCGCGTTGCCATACGCGGCCGGCAGGCAGTCGAGCGTGACCTGCACGAGGCGCCCGAGCTCCGCGCGTTGCAGCGCCTGCTCGGGTCCCTGGCCCGCGGAGGATGCGAGCGACTCAAGGGCGGAACGGATCTCCGGCGAGTCCTCGGTCAGCTCGACCGGCTGGCGGGCGCTGCCGCGCCGTTCATGCCAGGCGTGGATCTCATTGCGACAGATGGTGCACAACCAGGTGAACAGGGAAGCCTCCCCTCGATATCCCTTCATGGCGGTGACCGCCCGGCACAGGCTCGCCTGGACCGCCTCCTCCGCCGCTCCGGCGTCGTGGTTCATGCGGGTCATGGCGAACCGGAACAAGCGGGCGAAGTTATCCCGGAAGAATTCATCGAACGCCGCCTCCTCGCCGCGAACCATCCGGTCGGCCAGGATCCGGTCATCCCGGTGTGGCTCCGCCACGCCTTCTCCCCTAGATGTCTCTCAGCGCACAAATCCATACTGGACGAGCCACAGCGTGTCGTCCTGCACCAGACCGATCCCCGGAGCGTACAGCTTGAATTCCAGGGCCTTCGGCTCCAGCGGGGTGGTCTCCCGTGTCTTCACGCACCCGCTGAAAGTTCCGGCCGGTGTCGTGATCGACTGATTCATGGCCACGAATTCCGCCTGGTCCATCGCGACCCCCGTGGCCACCTCCTGGAAATAGCGTGCCCCCAGCAGAACGAGCCCGGGCATGATGAGCCCCGGCTTCGCGCCGTTGACCCCGGTCAGCC
>JAYUCR010000344.1:0-3809 GCA_043740165.1 Acidobacteriota bacterium
GGGATCGAAGAGGTTCCCGGCGCGCGCCGCGGCGAGCAGAAGGTATTGAGCCGCGGTGTCGCGTTCGCCGGCGGCACTGAAGTGGCGCGCCAGGTCCTCCACGATCTCATCAATGGCCCCTTGGCCGCCGGCCTCGAGGGCATGCCCGGCGGCCGCGTGCAGGCGCCGCCGTTCCTCGGGGGGCAGGCTGTCGTAAATCGCGTCCCGCACGCCGGTCTGGGTCAGGCAGACGAGCGAAACTCCGTCCTCCCTTACATCGATGGAAACCAGCTTGAGTCGCCTCAGCGACTCACCGGTCGCCTGCGCGCGCCGATCCGTCCAACCGCCGGGCGCCGCGGCGTTCAGGGCGGCGCACAGGACCGTGAGCGAGGTCGGCTTCGCAACGACCGCCAGCAGGCGCACGGCGAAGGCGTCATCCGCTGCAAGTCCCTGCACCTGGCGCAGGACAAGCTCCGCCAGACCGGGAGGCAGCGGGAGCCGTTTCAGAGCGCCGGGCGCCACGCCCCATCGCTCGCCGCGGCGCATGACATGGCCTTCGGCGATGAGCGACTTCAGCAGCTCTTCCAGGATGAGCGGATTTCCGGAGGACGATTCGTGAAGCCGATGCGCCAAGGCTCCTGGGGGACTGTCCCACGGCAGCATCGTCCCGAGAAGCTGCTCGGTTTCCGTGAGGGAGAGTGGTTCAAGCTTGAGATGCTGCGGCTCGGAGTGCTCGCCGAATCGCCTCATGAAGAAGTCGATCGGTGCCTTGCCGCCGCTGCCGGCGTGGCGCAGCGAGCCGATCATCTGCCAGCGTGACCGATCCGAACGGAGCACGAGGTGCCGGATCAGATCGATGGCCGGGGCATCAGCCCACTGCAAGTCCTCGATGAACAGCACTCCCGGCCCTTCCCCCGGGAGATGATCGAGGCACGCTCCCAGGCGGGTCATCAGCTCCGCCTTGCCGAGGCGGGCGGTGCGTCGGCGTGAAGCCCCCCCCGTTTCCGGATCCCCCAGAGCCTGCGAAATGGCATCGAGGAGCTCGGGGGCGAGGCCCGGGTCGTCGCGCCGCGGCCGCAGGAGCTCGGTGAACGGCTGCAGGGCCGAGCCTCCCGACTCGTGGGCGCGGATCGCGAGCGTGCGCACACCCCGCAGCTGCAGCTCCTGCCGCACCTCTCGCAGGAGCCGGCTCTTGCCGGCGCCGGCCGGCGCGCTCACCAGCACCATGCGTGGGGCGGGAGAGGTTCCGCTCCCGGGCTGCGCATGGGCCATGGCGAACCGGCGCAGCGCGGAGAACTCCTCTTTCCGTCCCACGAGATCGCTGGAGGTGATGAAGCTCGCGACGGTTTCCGGCGTATCGAGCGGCTGCGGGGAGACCTGGCCGATCTGCCATCGCGCCAGCGCAGCTCCCGCGGAGGCCGGCCGGTCTTCCGGCCGGACCGCCAGAAGGCCGATGACGAACGCCTCCATCGCTTCCGGAATCTCGGGGTTGATGGAGCGCAGCGACGGGACGCCTCCTTGAAGAATGGCGGTCACGATCCGCCCGGGATCGGCAGCGTCGAAGGGCGGACGGCCGGTCAGCATCTCGAACAGGACCGCGCCCAGACCGTACAGATCGGATCGCGCATCGGTGGGTCGGTTCGCGAGGCGCTCGGGGGCGACATAGTGCAGGGTGCCGCTGACGCCGGGCTGTGGTTTCCCGTGACGTGGCTGCGCCAGGCCGAAGTCGAGGAGCTTCACCTGGAACGGCTCCGCGATCAGAATATTCTGTGGCTTGATGTCGTTGTGCAGAAACCCGCGCCAGTGGATGTAGTCGAGCGCGCGCAGGCATTGGACGACCAGATCATCGAACCGCTCGCGCGCCTGCTGCGGCGTCAGAGTGGAGAGGTCATGCCCCTCGATGTACTCCATGGTGAGAAAAGGGGCTCCAGACGATCCCACCGTGCCGAAATCGAACACCTCGGCCAGATTGGGATGCCGCAGCCGCGCCATGGATCGGAATTCGTCGCGGAATCGTTCGAGCGCGCCGGCATCGAGCAGGCTCGGGCGCAGGACCTTCAGCGCGACGGGCCGGCCGCCCTGGTGAAGATCGTGGGCCAGGTGCACTTCGCCCATCCCGCCGGCGCCCAGGCGACGTACGATTCTGTAACGTCCGTTGACGAGCAACGCCTGTGATGTCATCGATTTATCGGGAAAGTACTACCGTTCTATCCCGGCCGCAAGGTCTTCCTGCCGGGAAGTCCCTCAGTTGACCGGGACGTTGGAACGCCCCGCATACCGCAGCATCAGGATGGGATGGGAGGCGCTGCTGCGGAGGGAGGTCTTCTGCTGGAGTCTGCGGGCGCCGGCCGCGGCGATCAGGGCATCGTACCCGCGCCCGTCGTCGGGAAACGATGCGGCGCCCATGCTGATGCCGATGCGCACCGACTGCCCGCGCGCCACCACGAACTTGTGCCTCCCGACGGCCATTTCGAGACGTGCTTTCACAGCGTCGATCCCGGGAGCCCCAACCCCCGGAACGCTGACCAGGAACTGATCCGACGCGTACCGCACGCAAGTGTCGCCGGGCCGCAGCTGGCTGCGGATGGCGCGGGCCACGCCACGCAGAACGCGATCCCCCGCCAGGCGGCCGAAGCGCTCGTTGATGACGCCGAAGCGATTGATGTCCAGCTCCACGAGGCTGAGCGGGGCTCCATCGCGAAGGGCCCTTTCGATCTCCTGATCGAAGCTTCCGAACAGGAGGCGGGCATGCGGCGATCGGGTCAGAGGGTCGGTCTCCGCGCCGGAGGGAATCGTCTGCGGCGTATTCGCCGGGTCGGCAGAGCCGTCCGGCGCCCGTTCCGCCTCCGCGCCGAGAGACTCGAGGCGATCGAATTGCCTCACCAGGAGGTCGACCACCTCGGGATCCAGGGAGACGCCGGCCGCATTTCGGAACTGGAGCAGCGCTTCCCGGCGATCCGGGGTGACCCGAGCCGGGAGCTCGCTCTGCAGGGAATCGAGCCCCTCCAGGGCCGCGAGAATCCGCTCCGGAAGTGGGGAAGTCGTCCCCGTCTCGGCGCTCGGAAGGAGCGGCCGGACCAGGCTGGAGAGTGGCTCAGGAAGGCGTCCGCGAATCAGCCGGGCGGCGTCCGCATCACGCAGCAGCGCCGTGGAAAGCATGGCCGCCGCGTCGAGGGGATTCAGCCCCATGAGCCTGCCGAGCTCGGCCGCCATGGCACACCGGCGGCGCCGGCGGGGACCGGGAGGAAGCATGGCCTCGATGGCGGCCAGCGACATTCGAATGATCTCCTCGCGCTGGCGACGCTCCTCCGCGAGCATGCGGCGGATGCGACCGTGTGCCCACCATCCAGCGCACGCGGTGGCGGTCACCAGGATCTCGAGGACCGGTCGTAGCCCCATCAGGGTCGGCATGCCGGTTGCGGCTCCACGCCCCGTCCGGGGCGCAGTCCTGCTGCGCGCGGGTCCCGGGGGGGCATTTCATAAGGTTGTGCTTGAGTGCGGTTTCGTCCACTGCGATCGGCGGAGCGTCGTCGGACTGACGCTCCGTTGGCGCCCTGACGCGGATGCTATACTCGGACGCGAACCGCACGGAGAGTTTGAACCCGCGGCAGGGAGGCCGCCATGGCGGCGCGATCACGCAGACAGCGCCTACCTGGCCCCGCGGCGCGGCCTGGACCCGTGGCTGGGAACTCCGGACGTCGCCAGACCCTCCCGGGGCGATCGACCCTCCTCACTCTCGCCGTACTGCTGGTCGGAATCACCGCCCTGATTTTTTCGTCGGCGGCGCGTATCCGCGGCGACGAGCGCGTCGTCCGGATACGCCGCACAGG
>JAYUCR010000345.1:0-1507 GCA_043740165.1 Acidobacteriota bacterium
AACCGGCAGTTCGACGTTCACGAGCGGCCCGCCCCTTACGGACCCCGCCTCAACCTGGTGGTCGTGCTGCCCGATGCGGCCTCGGTCCCGCCCGCCTGCACGCTGCACCTGCTGCGCAACGGGGCCTACCTGGAGCGCCGGCGCGGACTGGTCCGGACCGACATCGAGCCGGCCGCGGAACCCGCCCCCCCGGCGTGGGAAGAGAGCCGCCAGGCGATCGCCCGCGCCTATTTCGATCCCGCGACGGCTTCCGGCCCCGGTGGGGAGATCGACTGGGCGCTCGTGTCGTCCTTCCTTGGCCGCCACCGCGACGCGATCAGCGTTCTCGACATCGACGAGTGCCCGACGGAGGCAACCGCCGCCGATCGACTCCGCGTCCTGGTCGATGCCGCCCTGCGCGGCGCCGGCCGCGTCCTGGCGCGCTAGATGCGCGCGGCTCAGTGGATGCGGAACACCGGGCTGTCGGGAGAGATCCCCGGGAGCAGAACTTCCTCGACCGCGGCCCCCGGATTGAGCGACCGGATCAAAGCCAGAGTCTGCGGATCGCGGCGCACCAGCGCCACCATCGCCGGGCGCCCCTCGAGCACCAGCCGTCCGCCGTCCTTTGGCCCCAGAATCACCGGCGGCCGATCGCGCAGCTCCCAGAGGTACGGCTGCACCTCGGCCGGGCGGCCATAAACCTCGAACCCCCGGCCATTCGCGACGAGGAACAGCGCGGTGCCGTCGGGGGCATCGCGCAAAGCCCGCGCCGCGGCCTGGAAGGGGCCGTCATGCTCGGCGAAAACGCGCGGATCCCGCCCCCAGAGATCGAAATAGCGGTAGGCGGTCCAGGCGGTCATCATGATCGCGATCAGAAGGCCGGTCGCGACGGCGATCCGCCGCCCCGAAATCCGCACCGCGATCTCTTCGAAGATCGCCGCCCCGAACCCGGCCAGCAGCATGACCGCCGGGAGCGTTCCGCAGCTGCGCAGTCCGTGCGGCACCCCTTCGACCGACAGGAGGTTCGGGATCAGCATGACCGGCACCCAGGCGAGCAGCAGCGCCCCCGTGGCGCGCGGCCGGTCCGCCAGACGCCCGAAGCCGCCGCCCAGCATCAGGAGCGCGGCCCCGAGCCCGGCGAGGAACAGCAGGCCGGTGATCGGATCGAGCATCGGCGCGCCGGCCAGGTTGTGCCGCCAGTTGTCGTCGCCGTGCAGGTGGAACATCAAAAGGGTGGCGCCCAGGTTGCTGCGAAGGGTGGCGGACGCGACCCCCGGCTCGAGCTTCGGGCTGAAGACCGACACGATCCGTTGCGGGTTGTTGAAGTCCTCCGGATGGTGCAGGTAGTGCGCCATCATCGGCGCCGCGACCGCCAACGCGGCGATCAGGCCCAAGGCGAGGCCGGGGGCCGCGCTGCGCCACCGCATTCGATCCAGGCCGAGCTCGGCCGCCACCGTCACAGCGATGAGCAGCGGGACGACGCGCGACGAGGGATAGGAGTGCGCCAGCAGCCCGATCAGGAGGCCGG
>JAYUCR010000346.1:0-3798 GCA_043740165.1 Acidobacteriota bacterium
CCGGGCCGCGACGGCGGCGGAACGGGCCGCGGAACAGCAGGCGCGCGATCAGCAGGAGTCCAGCTGGTCCCAACCCGTTTACTGGGGGGGATGGGGGTATGGAGTCTCAACGTGGCCCTCGCCGGTGGTCGTCGATCGCTCCGGCGTGCAGGTGCCGCGATGATCCGGGACACTCGGATGCCCGGCAGGCGCTGGCTGTCGCTGGCCGCGGTGGCAATGCTGGCGTTCGCATCGGCCGCGTGGGCCGCCCCGGCCGCGTCGTCCCCTACGGCGGACGAGATCGTGGCGCGTTACGTGGCCGCCCGCGGCGGCCTTAAGAAAATCCGATCGATCCAGACGCTGCGTCAGGAAGGACATGCCACCACCGGGGCAGGCCGCCAGGCCCATGTCACCCGCGAGCTCAAGCGTCCCGGCCGGGTCCGGTTCGAGTTCACGGTCCAGGGTGTCACCGCCGTCTTCGCGTCCGACGGCCGGCACGGGTGGCGGGTTTCCCCGTTCGAGGCCGACATGGGTCCCCAACCCTTGCCCGACGAGGCGGTCGCGGAAGCGCTGGAGCAGGGCGACATCGAAGGACCACTCGTCGATTGGAAGGCGAAGGGGCATCAGATGGTGCTCGCCGGTCACGAGGTCGTCGGCGGCCACGACACGTACAAGCTGAAGCTCACCCTCAAGAGCGGCAGCGTGCGCTACGAATACCTCGACGTCAAAACCCTGCACCAGCTCCGCGCCGACTCCACGCGGCAGGTGCGCGGTCAGGCGGTCCAGATCCAGACGACCTTCGACGATTACAGCAAGACGAACGGGATCCTCTTCCCCCACCTGGTCGTGGTTCAGGCGGTCGGACGGCCTCAGAGCCTGCGCGTGGTGGTGGACACGATCGAAGTGAACCCGCCCCTGGACGACAAGCGCTTCGAAATGCCCCCGACCCAGCCCTGATCAGCCGGCATTCACGCGGTTATCACCGAGCCAAGGCGGACATCAGGTAGCAGACGGCGGCCAGCAACTGCACCCCCTTGAACCAGTTCGATCTCCCGTCGGTAGGGTCTGCGACCGGACCCTTGTAGGGGTTCCCGAAAGCGACTAACCTGAGCTCAAACCGGGCCCGGGACGCCGGTTCGGAGAGCCATGGGATCCTCGGGCGAGATCACCGAAAAACTCCTGGCGTTCCGCGGCGGAGACAAGGACGCCCTCAACCAGCTTGTTCCCCTGGTCTACGAACGGTTGCGTGGAATGGCGCACGCCCGGCTGGCGGGCCGGAACCCCGGCGCCTCCCTCGACACCACGGCCCTCGTGCACGAGGCCTACCTGAGGCTGGTGGACCAGTCGCGGGTGGAATGGCGGGACCGCTCGCACTTCTTCGCGGTGGCGGCGACGGCGATGCGGCAGATCGTCGTCGATCGGGCCCGCCGGCGGGGCGCCCTCAAGCGCGGCCGCGGGGTGCGCGTGACGCTCCTCGATCAGCCCGATCCCGGTGCCGAGGCGCAGACCGAGGAGATCCTGGCGGTGGACGAGGCGCTCGAGCAGCTCGGCCTGCTGAACGAACGGCTGGTGAAGATGGTCGAGCTGCGCTTCTTCGTCGGGCTGTCGATCGAGGAGACGGCCGAGGTCCTGGGGCTCGAGTCGCGGACCGTGAATCGCGACTGGCGGGTGGCGCGGGCGCTCCTGTTCCGCGCCCTGTCGGGACCACCCGCGACATGACGGTCCTGCCGGCACCCGAAAGCTGGCGCAGGATCGCACCAATTCTCGAGCAGGCGCTGGACCTGCCTCCGGACCAGCGTGCCGCCTTTCTCGATCGGGCCTGCGCGGAGGATCCCGCCCTGCGCGCCGAGATCGAGGGGCTCCTGGCGGCCGACTCGAAGGCGGGCGCTTTCCTCGACACGCCCGTCGATCTCTCCGCCGTGATCCTGCCGCCCGGGCCGGAACCGGATCCCGCCCGGGACGCGGAGGCCCTCGAAGGCACCATGATCGGCCCGTACCGGGTGGTGCGTGAGATCGGCCGCGGCGGGATGGGGGTCGTCTACGAAGCCGAGCAGGCGCGGCCGCGACGCCCGGTGGCGCTGAAGGTGATCCTGGGGGGACGGCATGCCGACCCGGAGGCGATCCGGATGTTCCAGCGCGAGACCGACAGCCTGGCGCGGCTGAAGCATCCGTTCATCGCATCGATCTACGAATCGGGCTCCACCGAGGAAGGGCAGCACTTCTTCGCGATGGAGCTGGTGCAGGGCCGGACGCTGACCGACTTCCTCGACGAGAGCGGGGCCGTGACTTCCGGGCCCGACCTGCGCCGCCGGCTGGCGCTGTTCCGGAAAATCTGCGCCGCGGTCGCCTATGCTCACCAGCGCGGCGTGATCCACCGCGATCTCAAGCCCTCGAACATCCTCGTTCTCCCGCCTGCCGGAACTCCCGGCACGGAAGCCGGGCGTGCCGCGGTGTCGGGAAGCACCGCCGCCGCGGACGAGGCGCCCGACATCAAGGTCCTCGACTTCGGCCTGGCCCGGATCACCGATCCGGATGCCGCGGCCGCGTCGGCGGTCACCGCCATCGGCCACATTCAGGGAACCCTTCCCTACATGAGCCCCGAGCAGGTCCGAGGGCGGCGGGACGAGGTGGACATCCGCACCGACGTCTATTCTCTCGGCGTCATCCTCTACCGCATGCTGACCGGCCGGCTGCCGTACGATCTGGAGGGGGCCGAATTTCCCGAGGTGGCCCGGATCATCTGCGAACAGGCGCCGCGCCCGCTCCGCGCGCCCGCCGGCGGGCGGCTGAAATTGGATCGCGATCTGGCCATCGTCGTCCTCAAGGCGCTCGAGAAGGAGCCGGGCCGGCGCTACCAGACGGTGGGAGCGTTCGAGGAGGACATCGGGCGCTACCTCGGCGGCCAGCCGATCCTCGCCCGCCCGCCGAGCGCCGCCTACCAGCTGCGCAAGCTGATGGAGCGGCACAAGCTGCCGTTCGCGGCCGCGGGAGCACTGGTCATTCTTATTGTCGGGTTCGCGGTAGTGATGACGCTGCTGGCGCGGCGCATTGCCGCCGAGCGCGACCGCGCCAACCGCGAGGCCACGACCGCCCGCGAGGTGTCGGACTTCCTGGGCGACCTGTTCCGGATGTCCCACCCCAACGAGGCGCGCGGCAACGCCCTCACGGTGCGGGAGGTGCTGGACAAGGGTGTCGAGAAGATCGGCAGGGAGCTGTCCGGCGAGCCGGAGGTCCAGGCCCGCCTCATGTTCACCATGGGGATGGTCTATTCGAGCCTCGGTCTCTATCGCGAGGCGGACAAGCTCCTGGCGCAGTCGGTCGAGACGCGGCGCCGCCTCCTGGGCGAAGAAAACCCGGAAACCCTCGAAGCCATGGACGGTCTGGCGATGAACGAGCAGCTCCAGAGCCGGATCCCGGCAGCGGAGAAGCTCTACAGGCAGCTCGTCGAGGTGCGGAGCCGCCTGCAGGGGGAAGACCATCCTCAGACTCTGATGGAGCTGGAGGGGCTCGCCTGGGTTTACCGCTCCCAGGGTCGATTCAGCGAGGAGGAGAAGGCCCATCGCCGCGTGCTCGAGGCGCGGCGCCGCACGCTGGGCGAGGAGGACCGGAGCACTCTCCTGAGCATGAGCGAGCTCGCGGGCTGCTACTCCTTTCAACGGCGCTACGACGAGGCGGCGGCCCTGTTCGGCACCGCCCTCGAGAAGCAGCGCCGCGTTCTGGGCGACGATCATCCGAACACGCTCGGGTCGATGTTCAGCCTGGCCGGCGTCGATGCCGACCTGGGCCGCTACGCGGAGGCCGAGGCGTTGTTCCGCGAGA
>JAYUCR010000347.1:0-9201 GCA_043740165.1 Acidobacteriota bacterium
CCGCCGTAGGTCTCGCCGCGCTGAAACAGAAGCGGGCTGCCGGCGACCGGCACGGTGGCCGGCTCGAGGGTGAAGGTGCCGTTGACCGACATCGTCCAGGCGCCCAGCGGGCGCTCCGCCGAGACCATCAAGTGGTTGATCGATTCGAAGACCCGGCCGCCGGACGGACCTCCCTGTCGGTTGGAGTCGAGGAAGGCATAACCGTGCCAGACCAGCTTCCAGGGATCGATGCCCGGCGCAGCCGGCGCCGGAGCCGGCGCCTCCTGCGCCAGGCCCGGCAGCACGGCACCCACCAGGACCATGGCCATCGCCAGTCGCCGCATGCTCCCCCGCTCCCTCCCGCATTCGGTGCGGCGGGCTTATACTCTACCCGGTGGCCGGGTTCCCCGGATCGGGGACCTGGCCATCATCCTCACGAAACGGGATCGATCCGCAAGCTAAGGAGGACAGCGCGATGAGACATCTGTTCCGGCGAACCGCCATGGCGGGATGTGCCATGCTCCTGGCCGCGGCCCTGCCGACCCTGGCGGCCGACACGGCCTCGAAGCCCGATGAAAAGGAGCCGTTCAAGCGGATGACCGTGGACGAAGTTGCGGCCACCCTCGGCAACAAGTCGGCGCACGTTTACGACGGCAACAACGAGAAGACGTACCGCAAGGGACATGTCCCTGGCGCCGTCAATTTGTTCAGCCGCAACATCCAGCCCGGCGTTCTCCCCGCCGATCAGACTGCAGCACTCATCTTTTACTGCCAGAACGAGCTCTGACACGAGTGCCACAAGTCGGCCCGGAGGGCCGTGGAACTCGGTTACAGCGACGTCTCCATCATGGCGGCCGGCATCGACGGCTGGATCAAAGGCGGGAAAAAAGTCGCGACGGGGAAGAAACCGGGCTAGCGGACCTCAGTCGAGCACGAACTTGAGGCGTTGGTGCGCCTCGCGCAGCGCCGACTCCACCGCGGCCGGGCTGTCGCCGCGCGCATAGATGAACCCGGGGTAGGCGGCCCCTTCCGGCCACGGGACGAGCGGCTGACCGAGGGTCGCGCTCAGGGTGATGTCGACGATCCCGGGCACGGCCCGCGCCGCGGCGAGGCCGTTCACGGCGCGCAGGATGCCGGCGCGCGGCACCGGGATCATCATCACCCCGGCCGAGCCCAGCTCCCGTTCCAGGGCGTCGACATCACGCCCCAGGGCGTGTGTCAGGATCAGCTCCTCGAGCCCTATCCCGGCGCCGAAGCGCAGCACGCGCCCGCACAGTCCGCCGATGGAGCGCGCCGCCACCTCGATGATCCAGGCCCCGGCGGGCCCGACGCGCAGCTCGGCGTGTACCGGTCCCTCCACGAGACCGAGGGCCCTGGCCCCGTCGGCCGTGGTCTTCAAGATGGCTTCCTGCACCGGTGCCGGATGGCGGGACGGCGTGACGTAGATCGTCTCCTCGAAGAACGGCCCATCGAGCCGGTCAGGCTTGTCGAACAGCGCCAGCACCTTGAGGCGCCCTCGGATCAGCAACCCCTCCACCGCCACCTCGTCGCCCGGCACGAACTCCTCCACCAGGATCGAGCGGCGCCCGTCCTCTCCCGCCCTCTCCAGGACGTCGGGGCGCCTCAGCAACGCCTCGATGCGGCGAAAGGCCGTGATGAACGCCTCGGGGGTGTCGGCCCGGATGACGCCGCGGCTGGCCGACAGTGAGGTCGGCTTCAGGACGCAGGGGTAAGCCTGCTCCCGGGCGCGGGCGGCCAGGGCGGCATCGTCGGGCGGCGGGTCGAGGCTGATCAGCCGGTGCCCGGGTGTGCGGACGCCGGCGGCGTTCAGGCGATCGCGCAGGAGGTGCTTGCGCCGGGCGGCCAGTGCTGCGTCCGGCGGGTTGTGCGGCAGGCCGAGGCGTGCAGCGGCGTGAGCCGCGACCAGAGCCGTCTGGTCGTCGGTCGGCACGACGGCCGCAAGTGGCCGGGTCGCGGCGAACGCGGCGATGGCGCGCGCCGCCGCTTCGGCGTCCGACAGCATCAGCGTCAGCGTGCGCCCCGGAGCCATCCCTTCGAGCGCCTGAGGGCGCTCCGAGCCGACGACCGCCTCGATCCCGAGACGCTCGGCCGCCTGGAGAAAGTCGTGAGCCTTGTAAGTGTGGGTCGGCAGGAGGAGCAGGACCCGCGGCGCGCTCCCGCGGGACGTGGCCGTCAGGCGCGTTCCGCCATCGAGACGTAGTCGCGCCGCGTGTGTCCCGTGTAGACCTGGCGCGGCCGGGCGATCTTCTGCTCCTGGTCGACGAGCATCTCCTCCCACTGCGCCAGCCACCCGACGGTGCGCGGGATGGCGAACAGCACCGGGAACATCTCCACGGGAAACTTGAGGCTCTGGTAGATCAGGCCGGAATAGAAATCGACGTTCGGGTAGAGGCGCCGGGTGACGAAATAATCATCCTGAAGCCCGATCCGCTCCAGCTCGAGGGCGATGTCGAGCAACGGATTCCGCCCGGTCACCTCGAACACCTGGTCGGCGATCTTCTTGATGATCCGGGCGCGCGGGTCGTAGTTCTTGTGGACCCGGTGCCCGAACCCCATCAGCTTCACCTCGCCCGCCTTGACCCGCTTGATGTACTCCGGCACGCGCGCTTTCGATCCGATCGAGCGCAGCATGTGCAGCACCATCTCATTGGCCCCGCCGTGCAGCGGGCCGTACAGCGCCGCGATGGCGGCCGCGACGGCCGAGTAGGGGTCGACGTGCGACGACCCGACGCTGCGCATGGCGTGGGTGCTGCAGTTCTGCTCGTGGTCGGCGTGCAGGATGAATAGCACGTCCAGGGCGCGCTCGATGACCGGGTTGGGCGTGTAGGAGACCTCGGTCATCTTGAACAGCATGTTGAGGAAGTTGCCGCAGTACGACAGCCGGTTGTCCGGATAGGCGAACGGCAGCCCGACACTGTGGCGGTAGGCGAAGGCGGCGAGCGTCGGCAGCTTGGCGATCAGGCGGTGCTGCTGATCGCGCCGCGAGGCCGGATCGAGGATCTCCTTCGCCTCCGGGTAGAAGGTGGACATCCCCGCCACCGTGCTGACCAGCATCCCCATCGGGTGCGCGTCGTACCGGAACCCGTCGATGAACTTCTTGATGTTCTCGTGCAGCATGGTGTGGTGGGTGATGTTGTGCACCCACTCGTCGTGCTGCCGGCGCGACGGCAGCTCGCCGTGCAGGATCAGATAGGCCGTCTCGAGGTAGGTGCTCTCCTCCGCCAGCTGCTCGATCGGGTAGCCCCGGTAATTGAGAACCCCCTTCTCTCCGTCGATCTCGGTGATGGCGCTTCGGCAGGAGGCGGTGTTGGTGAACGCCGGGTCGTAGGTCATCAGGCCGAAGTCGTCCGGAGCGGACTTGATCTTGCGCAGATCGATCGCCCGGATCGTGCCGTCGGTGATCGGGACTTCGTAGGTCGCGCCGGTCCGGTTGTCGGTGACGGTCAGCGTGTCCTGGGCGGGATTGACTGCCTGGGCGGGTTCACCTTTCGCCATCGGGGTCCTCGCGCGTCCGGCGCCAGGAAAGGATACCGCAATCTCAGGCGGGACGGGCGCGCAGTTTGCGGATCAGATCGCGCATGTCGGGCGGCAGGGGCGACTGGAACACCAGGCGCTTGCCGGTGCGGGGGTGCGCGAATCCGAGGCTCTCGGCGTGCAGCGCCGCCCGCCGAATGAGCGGCGAGCGGTGACCGTACCGGTGATCCCCCACCAGGGGATGCCCGGCCTCGGAGAAATGGACCCGGATCTGGTTCTTTCGCCCGGTGCCGAGCCGCACCGCCACGATGGTGGCCTGGGGCAGCCGGTCGGTCACCTTGTAATGGGTGATCGCTTCCCGCCCCTCGGCGGGGCGGCGGGTGGAGCGCACCTTCAGGGTCCTGGGATCCTCGACGACGCGGCTGAGGAATTGCCCTTCGGCGGCTTCGATCCGGCCCTCCGCGACCGCGAGGTAGCGCCGGTCCACCGTCCGGCCGGCGAACTGGTCGCGCAGCCCCGCCATCGCCTCCCCGTTCCGGGCGAAGACCAGGAGGCCCGAGGTGTCGCGGTCCAGGCGGTGGACGGGGTGGATGGCGGCACGGCGGTCGCCGCGCCCCTGCTCCGAGGCGAGCAGCAGATCGGCCAGGCTGGCTTCCTCCCGCAGGCGGCTGGGGACGGACAGCAGGTCGGGTGCTTTGTCCACAACCAGGAGGTCGTCGTCGCGGTAGATCACGCGGTAGCCGCGGCCGGATCGCTCCGCGGGTCGGGCGTGGTAGCGCCGGTCGGCTTCGTAGGTGATTTCGTAGGTTTCGCCCGGGCGCACGCGCCGGGCGTAGTCGCCGGCGCGAACCGGTGCGCGCCCCGGGGCCGGGCGGACCGCCCCGGAGTCGATCAGGCCGCGCGCGAAATCGTGGGAGAAACCGCCCCGGTCATGGAGGAGGGACTGCAGCGTCCGTCCCGACTCCCCCGTCTCGACCTCGAGGACCAGGTGCTTCACGACCGGATCAGAACGATCCGATCGCCTTGGCCTCCGAGTCGAAGATCTCGAAGACGAGGTGCAGCGACACGATCGACAGGACCTTGTAGACCGACTCGCTCGGCATGATCAGCTTGACGTCACCGCCCTTGGCGGTCGCCCGCTTCTTGCAGGCCACCAGCTCGCCGAGACCGGCCGAATCGATGTACTCCACCCCCGCCAGGTTGAGGGCGACCAGCAGGTTCCCCTTGTCGAGCTCGTCCTGGACCACCTTGCGCAACTCCAGGTCGCCCGCCCCCAGGGTGATGCGCCCCTTCAGCTCGATGACCCGAACCTTGCCAGCCTCTCGGACCGTTGCCTTCATCGCCTCTCCTCTGTCTCCCTCTGTTCCAGCCCCAAGCGGTGCGCCGGGGATTCTGTCACAGACGGGTCCCGGCGCAAAGCCGGGCGGCGTCAGATTGCGAGGGCTCTCAACACCGTGTTAGTCTTCGCCTGCGTCGCTGACGCACCCCGTTTTCCGGGGCCGCGGCGCGCCGCTCGTAGGAGCCTTCCAAAACCATGCCCATTCGCCCGGGCGGGTCAACCGCCGCACCCCGGGTCTCGCCATGAGGGCGCTCGTCATCGGCGGGGCCGGCATGCTCGGCCATCGGCTCTATGCGACTCTCCGGCCGGCCCACGAGACCTTCGTCACGGTCCGCAAGGCGGCCGATCGCTATGCGGCGCTCGGGATCTTCGATCGCTCCCATCTGATCGACCGCGTCGATGCGCTGGTGGACGCCGATCTGGAGCGCGCCTTCGGGATCGCCCGGCCGGAGGTCGCGATCAACTGCGTCGGGATCATCAAGCAGCTGCGGGAAGCCGAGGATCCCCTGACCGCAATCGCCGTCAACGCGCTCCTCCCCCACCGCCTGGCCCGGCTCTGCGGGGCCCGCGGGGCGCGCCTGGTGCACGTGAGCACCGACTGCGTCTTCTCCGGAACCAAGGGACACTACATCGAGGCCGACTTCCCCGACCCGCGCGACCTGTACGGGCGCAGCAAGCTCCTGGGCGAAGTCGGATCCGCCGAGGGGATCACCCTGCGCACCTCCATGATCGGCCGCGAGATCGACACCCGGAGCGGTCTTGTCGAGTGGTTCCTGGGCCAGCGCGGAGGGAAGGTCTCCGGATTCCGGCGCGCCATCTATTCCGGGTTCACGACCGCGGTCCTCAGCCGGATCATCCTGGACGTCATCGATCGCCACCGCGATCTCTCAGGGGTCTGGCACGTGTCGAGCGATCCGATCGACAAGTTCTCACTGCTGAGCCTGGTCAATACGGCGTTCGGACTCGGCATCGCGATCGATCCGGACGACACGTTCGCGTGCGATCGGAGCCTCGATGCGACGCGATTCCGGGTCAGCGCGGGATTCTCCCCGCCGTCATGGCCGGATATGATCGCGGAGCTGCGGGCCGATACGACACCCTACGACCGATGGAGAGCCGAACGATGATCCTGAAGGACAAGCGGGTGGTGGTGACCGGCGGCACGGGATCTCTGGGCATGGCCCTGGTCCGGCGGCTGCTCTCCGGCCAGGCGGGGCTGCCCAAGAAGGTGGTGGTCTTCTCGCGGGACGAGGCGAAGCAGCACGAGATGCGGCTCCATTACCGGCACACGGTCGCCGCGACGGATGAGATCGTCTACGACAATTTCAGCCACCTGCTGGAGTTCGTCATCGGCGACGTGCGCGATTACCACCGCGTCGCCAGCGTGCTGCGCGACGCCGACGTCGTCTTCAATGCCGCCGCGCTCAAGCAGGTGCCGACCTGCGAGTATTTCCCGTTCGAGGCGACGCAGACCAACATCATCGGACCCGAGAACATCGTGCGGGCGATCCAGGAGCAGCGCCTCCCCGTCGAGACCGTCGTCGGCATCTCGACCGACAAGGCCTGCAAGCCGGTCAACGTGATGGGGATGACCAAGGCGGTGCAGGAGCGCATTTTCACGAGCGCCAACATCGCGAACCCCCGCACCCGGTTCATCTGCGTGCGCTACGGCAACGTTCTCGCCTCGCGGGGCTCGGTGGTCCCCCTCTTCCACCACCAGATCAGGACCGGCGGGCCGGTCACGATCACGACCGAGGAGATGACCCGCTTCCTCCTGAGCCTCGAGCAGGCGGTCGACACGGTGCTCGAGGCGGTCGGCCACGCCGAGCGCGGCGAAACGTACGTCCCGCAGCTGCGCGCCGCGCGGGTCGTCGACCTGGCCCGGGCCCTCATCGGCGATCGCCCGATCAAGATCTCCGTCACCGGTATCCGCCCGGGCGAGAAGGTCCACGAGATCATGGTGTCGGAGGAGGAGATCTACCGCACCGTGCGCCGTGGCGATTACTACGCCATCCGCTCCATCCTGCCCGAGCTGCACACCGGCGCCTCGACGGAGGCCTGCCTGACGCGGGAGTACACCTCCGCCGACGAGGTGATGCCCTACGACGAGATGGTGCGCCTCCTGGAGCAACATCGGCTTCGCATCGAGGACATCAAGGACGGAGGCGAGCTGCTGCGATGAGGATCCTCACGATACTCGGCACCCGCCCCGAGATCATCCGGCTGAGTCTCCTCATCCCCAAGCTGGACGGACTCTGCGAGCACACCCTGGTCCACACCGGACAGAACTTCGCCGAGAGCCTGAGCGACGTCTTCTTCCGCGAGCTGGCGCTGCGCGCGCCGGATCGCCACCTGGGCATCCGGGGCGCCACCTTCGGGGAGCAGGCCGGCAGGATCCTCCAGGCCACCGAAACGATCCTCGACGAGGTCCGCCCCGATCGCCTGTTGATCCTGGGCGACACCAACAGCGGCCTCGCCGCCGTGGTCGCCAAGCGCCGCGGCGTCACCGTCTACCACATGGAGGCCGGCAACCGCTGCTTCGACGATCGCGTGCCCGAGGAGGTCAACCGCCGGATCATCGATCACTGCAGCGACGTGCTGATGCCTTACACCGAGCGCAGCCGGTCCAATCTGCTGCGCGAGGGGATCCACTCCTCGCGTATCTTCGTCACCGGCAACCCGATCGGGGACGTGTTGCGGCATCACGCGCCACGGATCGACGCCTCGGGGGCCGCGGCCCGGCTGGGTGTTGCGGCGGGCGCCTACTTCCTCGCCACGCTGCATCGCAGCGAGAACGTCGACGACCCCGCGCGCCTGCGATCGTTTCTGGCCGGGCTGGAGAGGGTGCAGAAGGAGCACGGCGGCGTTCTCCTCTGCAGCACCCACCCGCGCACCCGGGATCAGATCGCGCGCCACAAGATTCCCGCCCCCGGCCCCGACGTGCGCCTGATCGATCCGCTCGGTTTCTTCGACTTCGTCTGGCTCGAGCAGCACGCGCGCTGCGTCCTCAGCGACAGCGGCACGGTCCAGGAGGAATGCTGCCTGTTCAACGTCCCGAACGTCACGCTCCGCGACGTCACCGAGCGGCCGGAGACGGTCGAGCACGGCAGCAACATCCTCTCCGGGTCGAGCCCGGAAGCAATCGCAGCCGCCGTGAAGGTGGCCCTGGCGCGGACCGGACCCTGGACCCCACCTCCCGAGTACCTCGCCACCAACGTCGGCGACGCCGTCGCGAAGATCCTGCTCGGGCACCTGCACCCGACGGCACACTGATCGGATGGCCCGCTAGGAGACTGTCCTAGCCGAGGAATTTCACCAGCTCGGAGTTCACCCTCTCCGCGTGGGTCCAGAGGATCCCGTGCGGCCCGCCCTCGATCACCGCGAGGCGCGCCCCCTTGATGCTTTTCGAAAGCGGGATCGCCGTCGCGCCAATCGGCAGAATCCGATCGGCGTCACCGTGGATGACGAGCGCGGGCACGTCGATGCTCGGAAGGGTCTTGCGGAAATCGGTCACCCACGACGCGACGCAGTCGAGCGTCCCTTTTGCCGAGGCGCCGGCCGCCACGTTCCAGCTGTGCTGGACCGCCTTGTCGCTGATGAGCTTTCCGCCCAGGACGTCGGTGTTGTAGAAATTCTTGAAGAATCCCGCGAGGAACGCGAGCCGGTCCGCGACGAGGCCCTGGCGGATCCCCTCGAACACGCTGCCGTCCAGGCCGCCCGGATTGTCCGCGGTCTTGAGCAGAAAGGGCGGCAGCGCCCCGATGAACACCGCCTTGCGCACGCGCTCCGTTCCGTACTTGCCGATGTAGCCGGCCACCTCGGCCGAGCCCATCGAAAAGCCGACGAGCGCAAAATCGCGCAGATCGAGCTTGGTCACCAGCCGGTGCAGGTCGTCGGCGAAGGTGTCGTAGTCATATCCCGTCGTCGGCTGGCTCGACTTGCCGAATCCCCGGCGATCGTAGGTGATGACCCGGTGGCCCGACGCCAGGAGGGCCGCGATCTGCTTCTCCCACGACGCGCCGTTCAACGGCCACCCGTGGCTCAGCAGCACCGGCTTGCCGGCGCCGTGGTCTTCGTAATAGAGATCGATCGGCGTCGAGTTCTCCTGACCGACATTGACGTAACTCCGCAACTCCGGTGCGTTTGTGGTGCTCATGTCGCTCCTCCTTCGAGTTCCCTGTGAGGACGAGGGTCCCGGCCAAGGAGCGTAGCCCCATCGGATCGCGCGCACAAGTAAGGGGATTCCTGACGTGGCGAGGGTCGCCGGAGGCTGCCCGGCTACTCTTTCGCCGCCGACGAGCCCGAACCAGCCGGCCAGACGGGGCTCACCAGCTCGATCCGCCAGAGCGGGGCGCCGTTGAAGAAAGGCGATTCCGACCTCACGAACG
>JAYUCR010000348.1:0-3779 GCA_043740165.1 Acidobacteriota bacterium
TCTTCGCGCTGCTCGCCGCCGTGCTGTGGATATGGATCCGGCCCGACAAGCTCCTGGGAGGTGCTACGGCTCATGAATAAGACGCTCTGGCTCGCGCGCCTCTTGAGCCTCGGAGGCGTACTTGAAACCGGGGCGGGGCTGGGGTTGCTGATCGCCCCCTCCGCCCTGGCATCGCTCCTCCTTCGATCTCCGCTGGAGGGATCCGGGGTGGTCATCGCACGCATCGGCGGCGGAGGCTTGCTCTCCCTCGGCATCGCCTGCTGGTGCGCGCGCAAGACACCGTCGGCGCCGGCAAGTCTCGGGGTCTCCTGGGCCTTTCTCGTGTATAACCTCGTCGCTTGCGGCACATTTTTCTGGGCGCGGCCCGCGCTAGCGAGCGGCGGCCTCCCGGCGCTGGGCGCCGCCGTCCTGCACGGCGCGCTCGGCGCGGCATTGCTTCTGGCCTTGCTCGGATGACTCCCCGGCGCATCGCGGTTTTCTTCTACGGCCTATTCATGGATGCGGAGGCCTTGCGGGCGAAGGGGATTCAACCGGTCCATCCGCGCCGCGCATCGGTTGCGGGATTCTCGCTGCGCATCGGGCAGCGCGCGACCCTGGTGCCCGAGGCCGGGGAGCGCGCGCATGGCGTCGTGATGGAGCTGTCCCACGACGAGATCACAAGCCTGTACGGCGAGGCCGGCGTGCGAGAATATCGCCCGGAGGCGGTGATCGCCGAGATGGACGACGGTGCCCGGACTCCCGCACTCTGCTTCAATCTCGCGGCACCGCTGCGGCTCGACGAAATGAACCAGGAGTACGCACAGAAGCTGCGTGAGCTCTCCCAGCGCCTGGGGTTGCCGCCGGCCTATGTGAAGCGCATCGGGTGTCGCCCGTGAACATCCCGCTCCGACTGGCGGCGATCGGCGTCGGCCTGCTCTGGGCGATCACCTCGATTGGTGGCCTCGGCGGCCTGGTCGTATCGTGTGCCGCGCAACCGCGCGACCCGGTCGCCCTTCCCGCGAAGGACAACGAGGAACTGGCGCGCCTGGAGGCCGAGGACCAGTCGGACCGAACCGTCCCGGACGGGAAGTCGATCGACTGGACCGTGGTCGGGCCGCGCGATCAGGCACGGTTGAAGCGGGTCAAGGAGATGCACCTGCAGGATCTGCTGCGGACCGCCGACGATTATTACAACGCCGGCCTGGTCCTGCAGCACGGCGACACGGCCGACGATTTCCTGCTCGCGCATGAATTCTGTGTCGTCGCCATCAGCAAGGGGAAGAACGACCGGGACGCGAGGTGGCTTGCGGCATCGAGCGAGGATCGATTCCTGATGAACATCGGGCGGCCGCAACGATTCGGCACGCAGTTTCGTTCGGACGACGGCGGCCCGACGCGCCTGTACGAAGTCGGGCCGGGGGTCACGGACGAGATGCGGCGCTACATGGGGGTCCACTCCCTTGCTGAAGCGAGGGCGCACGAAGCCGAGCTGAACGAGCACTAGATCATGCGCAAGCAGAGGAGAGATGGATGGGCGACAATCCTGTGATGATCGCGCGCACGTGGCACGGAGCGGTCCCGGCCGGGAAGGCCGATGACTATTTCGACTATCTGCTGAAGACGGGGGTTCCGGACCTCAAGGCGACGGCCGGGAACAGGGGTGTCTACGTCCTGCGCCGCATCGAGGGGAAGGTGGCCCACTTCTTCCTGATCTCGCTCTGGAGGTCGCGCGAGGACGTCCGCGCCTTCGCGGGCGACGACATCGAACGGGCTCGTTACTACCCGGAGGACGCGGCCTATCTCCTGGAGCTCGAGCCGCACGTCACGCACTACGAGGTGCTTGCCGGGCCCCAGACCGACGGCGGGGGCCAGTCTTGCGGCTGACGCGCGCGCTCGTCGCTTCGTCCCTGGGTGTCGCCGCCGGGATTTTCGGGTTTTCGGCGGGGGCCGGGCTGATCGGCTCGTGGTTCACCGCGGCGCTCATCGCCGCCGCGGTGGCTGGTCTCGTCGCCGCGCTGGCCTACACGCGCCCGGTCATCGCGCTCGACGAGGCGGCCTGCTCCCCGGGGCTGAAGACCATAGCCGGGGTGGCGACGCTGGTGGCCCTGGTCCAACTCGCGCGCCTCGCCGTGTTCACGGTCGATGCGTCGCAGGTCGGTTGTTCCGCCGTGCCCGCGAGTGACTGGGAGGTCCGGCACTCGTGCCTCTCCGCCTACTTCGTGGCGGGGCAGGCGGCACCCTCGACGCCGAACATCTACGACGATTCGCTCTACACCGCGCCCGACGACGATCCGACTCGTCCCCGCAAACCGCTCCTGATCGGCCCGTTCAAGATCGACGTCTTCGAGTACCCACCACCCTTTCTCCTTCTGCCGCGCGCGCTCATGAGGCTGGCGCCGGATTTCATGCGCCTGCGGATGCTGTGGTTCGGGCTCTACGGCAGTGTCGTCCTGCTGGCGATCCTCGTGGTGGCGCGCTTCCTGGGGCCGGCCGCCGGAACGCGCGCGCTCCTGCTCTCGCCGATCGTCTGGGCCTCCCTTCCGGCTCTCAGCGCCATGCAGAAGGGGAACGCCCAGGCGATGGTCATCGCCGCGTCGATGCTTGCCATGGTGCTGTTCGAGAAACGGCGCTGGGCGGCGGGCGGCGCCCTCATGGCGTTCGTGACGCTGAGCAAGCTCTATCCGGGTCTGCTGCTGGTCTACCTTCTCGCGCGCCGCCAGTGGCGCGCGCTGGCATGGACGGCGGCATGCGGCGCGGCGTTCATTCTCCTCAGCCTCCTCGACACCGGGGTGGCGCCGTACGCCGCCTTCGTCCGGCATCTTCCGGGGCTGGTCGGCGGCGAAGCCTTCCCAGCATTTCGAAATCCCGCCGCCACGGCGATCAACTTCTCGATACCGGGGCTTGTGTTCAAGGCGAAGCTGTTCGGGGTGCCGGGCATGTCGTTCGGCGCGGCGAAGATCGTCGGGTGGGCGTATACGCTGGTCGCCGTCGCGGCGACGGTCTTCGCCGGGCTGCGGATCCAGCGCCCCGGCGAACAGCCGCTGGTCTGGATGGCGATCCTCATCCTCGCCACGTTGCGCAGCCCGTTCCTACCTCAAGCGTACGCCGCCTTCCCGCCCCTCTGGCTGCTCACGCTCCTGGCCGCGACCTTTCCTCCGACCGCGAGAAGGCTGACCCTCACCCTTCTCACCGCGGCGGCCCTCAACATCTACTGGCCCATCGATTGGGCGATCGATCCGAGACTGCTCGCGATTGCCAGCGGACTACCGCAGGCGGTCACGGTCGCTCTCGCCGTGCTGGCGCTTCGACGCCGGCTGGAACCGAAAGCGAGCGTGGCGTCCGCGGCGTAATCGAAAGGAGGGCTCATGGCGGAAGCGAAGACCAAGCCCACCGGGGCCAGCGTCCAGGATTTTCTCGACGGCATTGTCGACGACGTCCGGCGTCAGGATTGCCTGACCCTGCTCCGGCTGATGAAGCGGGCGGCCGGGGCCCCGCCGAAGATGTGGGGCGCGGGGATCGTCGGGGTCGGCAGTTACCAACTCCGGTATGCGAGCGGCCGTCAGGCCGACTGGCCGGTCGCCGCGTTCGCGCCCCGCAAGCAGGACCTGACGATCTACATCATGAGCGGATTCGATGGCCACGACGCGCTGCTGCGCAGGCTCGGCAAGCACAAGACCGGGAAGTGCTGCCTCTACATCAAACGACTGGCCGACGTGGATCTGAAGCTGCTCGAGCAGCTCGTCGCCGCGTCGGTGAAGGAGATGAAGAGGAGGCACGCATGAGCCGGCCGATCGGGGTGA
>JAYUCR010000349.1:0-9174 GCA_043740165.1 Acidobacteriota bacterium
GAGGCGCGAGGAGGAATCGATGTGGGTGCACTTCAATGAGGCGGAGCCACGAAGCATGGGGCCGCAATCCCCATGCGCCCTTCGGGTTCGTCGCGGCGCCTCGCATCCGACCCCGCGGCGCGGCGAACGCGGCCCATGCGAATACTCGGACACACTCCTAGGAGCCTGCCCAAGTATTCGCAGGGGCCGGCTACTCGAGGATCAGGACGCTGTTGAGCCGACCGGAACCGTCCGGCACCTTCAGCGGGTTGTCGGGGTCGTCGAGCCAGCGGACATCGTCCAGGCGCAGCTTGTACTCGTAGCGGCCCGGGGACGGCCGCGGCAGATCCGCCTGCCACAAGCCCGGCTCGATGAGCCTCGCCGTCACCCCCGGCTCGCGCCAGTCGTCCCACGACCCCTGCACCCGCACCAGACGTGCGTCGTGATCGTGGAGCAGGAAGGTCACCCCCTCGTTCCCAATCGTGGGGGATGCAGGCCGGTTCTCCAGCGCGCCGTGGCGCTCGCGCAGCGCCCGCGCCACCGCCTGGCCGGCATCCAGCGCTCCCCGCCCCTGCTGTTCGGGAGGGGCGCCCGGCACCGGCCGGCAGGACCCCAGAAGCACCTGACGCAGCAAAGCCTGGCCGAGGCGTGGGTTGGCCTGCAGCGCGCACGCCGCCGCCGAGGCGACCAGCGGGGCCGCGACGCTCGTCCCGTCCACGTGGTGGTAGTGCGGCGTGATCAGGTGGCGATCCCGGATCCCCCCCTCGGCCATTTCGTCCCCCGCGGCGCGCGCCGCGAACAGCCGTCGTGCATCCTCCGCCTTGCTCGTGCCCGGGAGGAGCGGCGCCACCACCCACAGGCTGGGCGCCACCATCTCCGGCTTGCTCGCCCCGCTGCTCGACGCGCCGTAATTGCTGTGCCAGATTTCGACCGCGGCGTGATCGAAGCTGTTCTTGTCATCCAGTCCGCCCACCGTCAGGGCCTGGGGTGCTGTGGCCGGCGGAACCAGGCTGCGCACTCCGTCGTTCCCGGCGGCGGCGATCACGATCACGCCGGCGTCCACGAGTTCGGCGACCATGAGGTCGGCCGGGTCGTCGCGCCGCGGCGGACCGTCGTCGCCCGCCACCGACAGGCTCACGATGCGCACTCCGAACCGCTGGCCCTGCTCCAGGACGAAGCGGAGAGCGCGGGCGATCCCCTGGCTCGTGATCCTCCCGTTCGGCTCCCGCACCTGGATGAGAACGAGGTCGGCCTCGCTGGCAAGCCCGCGGTAGAGGCCTCGGCTGAGCTGCCCGTTTCCGGACGCGACGGCGCTGGTCATCAAGCCATGCCATTGGGGCGGAGCGCCGCGGTCCGAGCCGGGCCAGGAGGGCCTCTCGTCGGGACCGAACGTCGTGGCGCTCAGGGGCTCCTGGGAGGCATCCACGAACGCCCGGATGCGATTGGTCGGGGAGGTCAGATCGGGGTGCGGGAAAAACGCCGCGTCCACGAACGCGATGGTCACTCCGCGGCCGGTGTAGCGGGCATCGGCATGCATCCGCAGCGGCGTCGGGAGCGCGCCGAACGCCGCGGCGACATCGAGGGGCCAGACCGCCTGGATCCCCTCGTGCAGGGCGGCATCGCCGCGCGCCAGGAGCACGCGCAGGAGGGCCTCCTGAACGCAGGCCGGGCAGGCCCCGTCCGATGGCCGCCAGGCGGGATGGTCCCTGAGGAGGCGCGCCCGGACGCGGGGAGACAGCCATCCGGCCTCGTCCAGCACGGCGCGCGACGAGGGCGTGCCGCACAGACCGCAGCGTGGAGACGATCCGGGGTCGATCACGCCGAGGGAGAGCCTCGCCGGACCACGGATTGTTCCTCCGGCCAGATGGCCACCGACGAACCGACCCACGCCAGGCCCTTGTTGTGATCGACACCGTGCATCTTGCCGCGCGACAGCCGCACCAGGTTGATCGCCAGGACCATCTCGTCGGAGCCTTCGGGGCGCAGGAACATCATCCGGATCTCGGCCTTCACGCCGGCCCCGTCGGGGGCCAGCAGGGCGGGGGCATACTCCACCTTTTCCTGCAGGAGATAGCCGTCGCGCTCCGCCTCGGGGATGGCGTCCAGGGCCTTGCGATCGACATCCACCACCACCCCGCGCCCGGCGAACGAGAACACCGGCTTCAGGATGAACCGCGACGGCTCCTCGGGCCACCGCTCGAGATCGGACAGCCGCTCGGTGCGCGGCGCTTTGGGGTGGTCGATGAACGGCAGGGTGTACTTGGACCAGACCCAGTACCAGTTGGGGTGGGCCGCCCAGACGACGTCGAGGTCGTCGCGGTAGTCGAAGCACATCGGCACGCGGCGCCGCTCCAGCTCGTCGAATACGACCCGGTGCAGGATTCGGCGCACGGGGATCCACCCTCCCCCCCCGGCCGGGGCCGGGGCGTACAGGCACCTCCCCTCCCGTCGCAGCTCCGAGACGCAGACCGAGCGGACGCCGAGCAGCCGTGCCGTGGCCCGGAAATCGGGGGCGGTCTTCTGGCTCTCCGGCTCGAGATCCAGGAGGATCACCTCCTCGGGGGCGGCGTCGGCGATCACCGTGCGCCGCAGGAGGTCGATGTAACGCTCCGCCGTGAGATCCGACAACAGCGGCGTGAACCGCGGCGGCATGCCGGGCAGGGTGGCCGCCACCTCGCTCCAGATGCCTCCCTGCACCAGCTGCATGCCGTAGAGCGACGAAAACCCCTGCAGCTCGATGAGGCGCGGCTCGAGCTCCCCGCTCCGGCCGCGCACGATCGCCAGGTCGATGGCGAGGAAATGGGGCAGGGCGTCCGGCCGCGGGGCGCGGAACCGCTCCGGAATCGCCTTCTGGCACGCGGCGATGATCTCCGGTCGCCGGATGATCGCCAGGATCTCCTCCGCGGTCCGGACGCAATCGCGGCGCAGGCCTTCGGGAAGGAAGATCGGCGTTTCGGCGAGACGGAATTCGAAATGCGGTGTGGCGAGGCGCTCGTCCATCAGGGCGGACATCCGCCGATAGAGAGCCTCGCTGTAATGACGGTTGAATATCGCCCGGAGCGGCGCGTCCACGACGACCCCGTCAGGCCGGGAGGGAGTCGTCGGCCACGAGGTACCGGCTGCCCTTCATGATGGGCACGCCGTCCAGCGCGACGTCGAAATGCCGGCCGACGATGTCGATGTGCGTCGAGGAGCGCCAGTCGGCGCCGGTGTGCTCGCTGTAGGGATGGCCGAACGCCAGATGCAGCCCGGGGATCTTCTCATCCTGCAGGATCTGGCCGATGACGTCCTTCACCGCGAGGTTGGTGCCCAGGGCCAGCTCGCCGACCCGGTTGCTGTTCTCGTCGGTCGACGTGTAGGCCAGAAAATCGCGCACGATCTCCGGTCGATCGCAACGCGCCTCGACGAGACGCGAATTCTCGATGCGCACCGTCAGGGGATGCGCCCGCATGTCGCCATAGCGCGGCGCGAGCCAGTCCCCGAGCACGCCGTCGACCACGTAGGTGCCGTCGAGGCGCATCGGGCAGGTCAGCACCTCGCCGCCCGGCAGGTTCGACCATTTCTCGGCCGTGATGATGCCGCTGGTCTTGAGCCAGCGGATGTCGGGCGAGAAGGCCGCCTCGAGGTGCGTGCCGGCGGGCGTGCGGGCCGTGAGCGTGCGGGCCCGCGAGACGCGCTCCAGCACCCAGCGCGACAGGGCGTCGACCTTCGCGAAATCGGCCCGCATCCCCTCGAGCATGATGCGCGGCGTGATGTTGACCATGTGGGCATGGCGCAGCCGCTGCTCGTTGGCGATGGCGGTCATCGCGATGCGGGCCCGGAGCTCTCCCTCCTGCGCGGAGGCGGCGAAACAGGAGACCGCGGCGCCGCGCATGGCATGCCCGATGGCCATCGGGAATTCCTTGAGCGGACGCGACGCCAGGTCCTCCAGCACGAAGGCCGCGAGATCCGCCCCCGCCGCAGTGAACTGCTCGTGCAGGGCCGCGCCGATAGGCAGGCACTCCTCGTCGGTGATCAGCACGACCCTCTCCCCGGGCCGCACCCGCAGGCAGGTGAAGACGGCGCTTTTCGCTCCCGGTCGGAACTCGGGGTCGTAGGCGACGGTCGCGAGATCGCGGCCGGCGGCCACGCGGCTCAAAGCCGTGCCTCCGGGACGGGGCGCGGCGTCGGCTGGGCGACGCCCAGCTCGAGGCCGTGCTCGGTCTCGGCCACGACGAAATCGATCACCGCCTTCAGGTCCCCGGTGTCGCGATAGACCTTGAGCTGTCGTTCGGCCCCGGTCCCCATCTTCATGATCTGCTGCACGGTGGCGATCTCCTGTCGCGAGCCGAGCTCGTCCAGAACGTCGTCGATGAACTCGAGGAGCTCGGCGATGAGGCTCTTCACCTCGACCTCCTCCTCCTTGCCGAAATCAACCAGGCGGCCATGGAGCCCCCAGCGGGCGGCGCGCCATTTGTTTTCCATGATCAGGGCGCGGCGGTACGGCCGGAACGTGAGGTTGCCGCTCCCCAGACGGTAGAGCTTCGCGGTGATCGCCTGGAACAGCGCCGCGATCGCGATCGTCTCATCCACCCGCATCGGGATGTCGCAGATGCGGTATTCGAGCGTCGGATAGAGAACGTGCGGCCGCACGTCCCACCAGATCTGGCGTCCGTCGATGATGCAGCCCGTCTTCACCAGCAGGTTGACGAATTCCTGGAAATCCCCCCAGGAGGAGAAAAAGTCCGGGATGTTGGTGCGCGGGAACTTGTCGAACACCTTGCAGCGGTACGACATCCATCCGGTCTCGCGTCCCAGCCAGAACGGCGAGTTGACAGCCAGCGCCAGGACGTGCGGCAGGAAATAGCGCGCCTGGTTCATGATGCGGATCTGGGTCTCGCGATCCTCGACCCCGATATGGACGTGCAGGCCGAAAATCAGGTTCGCGCGCGCCACCATCTGCAGCTCTTCGATCAGGCGATCGTAGCGCTCGTTGCCCCCGGTGATGCCGACCGAGGCCCAGTGCGAGAACGGGTGGGTGCCGGCGGCCGCGATGCGCAGTCCGTTGTCCCGCGCCAGGCGTGCCAGGTAGCTGCGCGTCGCCGTCACGTCGCGCCGGGCGGCCTGGATGTCCGGGCAGATCTCGGTGCCGATCTCGACGACGGGCTGGTGCAGCTCCGGCTTGATCCGCCCCTTGAAGACCGCGTTCCCCTGCTCGAAGATCTCCGCGACGTGCGAGCGCAGCTCGCGCGTGATGGGATCGATGACCTGAAACTCCTCCTCGATGCCGATGTTGAAGGTCGGGCGTTGCGCCATGCGCGCGGTTCCTCAGGCGGTGCGATCCGGAACGGCGGGCGGACTGCCCGCCGGCCGGGCCGCGGCGAGGCGGCGCGGCCATTCACCGGTGGTCTCGAGGGGCCTGGGCTTCAAGGCCCTGTCGATGAGAAATTCGGCGGCGTTCCGCAGCACCCATTCGAAATTGTCCGGCCCGACGGAGAACGAGTCACAGTCGGGCGCGGGGTTCATGAAATCGATGGCGTACGGGACGGCGTCGCGGACCGCGAACTCGACGGTGTTGAAGTCGTATCCCAGCTCGCGGCACAACGTGAGGGCATCCCGCTCGACGCGCTTCAGAAGCTCCGGCGCCGTCGAAGACCCGCCCCGGACGTAGCGACGCTCGAAGGGCGCTTTCGGGTCGTAGCGCATCACGCGCACCCGCTCGCGCCCCAGCACGTAGCAGCGGAAATACTCGGTGAACTCGATCGCCTCCTGCGCCATCATGCACAGCGACCGGGTCTTGTCGTAGGCGTCGAAGAACTCGGCTTCGTTGGTGACGCGATAGACATCCCGCCAGCCGCCGCCGTCCGCCGGCTTCATGAAGACCGGGAACCCGAGATACCCGAATATCTCCTGCCAGTCGATGGGGTAGACGAGGTTGGTGAACGACGCGTCTCCTGTGTTGGGCGGGTGGTTCTTGTGCGGCAGCAGGACGGTCCTGGGCACCGCGACGCCGGCGGCCTGGGCGATGATGTTGTTGAGGAACTTGTCGTCGGTCCCCCACCAGAACGGGTTGTTGACGACCTGCGCCCCCTCGACGGCCGCCCCCTTCACCCAGGAGCGATAGAACGGCACCTCGTGGCTGATGCGGTCCAGGATCACGTCGAACCGCGGCAGCCGATCCTGGCGCAGCGCCCCGAAGCGCGCCACCGCCGCGGTCACGCGCCCCTCGCCGCGCCGGTTGATCTCGGCGGCCAGGGCGGGCGGAAAGGTGCGCTCCTTGCCGAACAACAGCCCGACGGTCCGGGGCATCTCGAATCCTTTCCTAGGAGTGTGTCCGAGTATTCGCATGGGTCGCGTTCGCCGCGCCGCGGGGCCGGATGCGGGGCGCCGCGACGACGGCGATGCGGGACATCTCCGAGGAGCGGCAACGAAGCAGACGGCCCCGAGCCGCGGCGAACCCGGAGGGCGCATGGGGATTGCGGCCCCATGCTTCGTGGCTCGTCGTCACCGATACGCCCATATCGCTTCCTCCTCGCGCCTCGCCTGGGACGCGCAAGCCCCATGCGCGCGACCCATGCCAATACTTGGACACACTCCACGCCGGGAATCGCTATGATAGCGGCGCGCACACTATAGCGGGAGGGAGTGCCGATGCACAAGGAGCGTCACGAGTGGCACAGCGCGGCCCTCGGCCGGCCGATGCAGCTGCTCTGGTACGGCCATTGGGGGCAGCCGGTGCTGGCCTTCCCGACCTCGCTGGGTCACGCCAGCCAGAACGAGGACCTCGGTCTCATCGGCGGGTTGCGCGACAAGATTGACGGGGGGGTCCTCCAGGTCTGCTGCGTCGACGCCGTGGACGAGGAGGCGTGGTACAACCGCGGCGCGCACCCCGCCGATCGAGCCCGCCGCCAGGATGCCTACGATCGCTACCTCGCGTCCGAAGCGGCGCCCTTCATCCGCGGCAAGGCCGAGCGGCCCGATATCATCTCTTATGGCGCCTCGTTCGGCGGCTACCACGCCGCCAATTTCGGCCTGCGCCATCCCGATCTCGTGTCCCGCATCGTCGCCTTCTCGGGCCTCTTCGACATCCACCGGTTCCTCGGCGGGTACTGGGACGAGATGTGCTATTACCACTGCCCGAGCGCCTATGTGGCCAATTACCCGCCCGACTGGGTCGAGCGCGTCGGTCGGCTGGGAATCGTCGTCGCGACCGGCGAGCGCGATCACCTGGCCTCCGAGACCCGTTCGTTTTCGGACCTCCTGCGCCGCAAGGGCATCCCGGTGCACGCGGAGCTCTGGCCGGGGGTGAACGGGCACGATTGGGGATTCTGGATCGACCATTTCAGGAGGGTTCTGCCATGAAGGGAGGAAACCGATGGCCGTGACACCGTCCACCATGCTGGCGCTTGGCACCGAGGCTCCCCCCTTCTCCCTGCCGGACACCGACGGGAAGATGGTCTCGCTGGCCGATTTCAAGGCGCGGCCGGCGCTTCTCGTGATGTTCATCTGCAACCACTGCCCGTACGTCAAGCATGTGCGGCACGAGCTGGCGCGGCTGGGGCGCGATGACCAGGCGAAGGGTGTGGCGGTCGTCGCCATCAGCAGCAACGACGCCGCCGCCTTTCCGGACGATTCACCGGAAAAGATGCGGGAGGAAAAACAGCAGGCCGGTTACACTTTTCCCTACCTCTACGACGAATCCCAGGATGTGGCGCGGGCCTTTCGCGCCGCCTGCACGCCCGATTTCTACCTGTTCGACGCCGGCCGCCGGCTGGTTTACCGCGGGCAGATGGATGGCAGCCGGCCCGGCAACGATGTCCCGGTGACCGGCGCGGATCTCCGCGCGGCGATCGATGCGCTGCTGGCCGGCAAGACGGTGAACGCCGATCAGAAGCCGAGCATGGGGTGCAACATCAAATGGAGGCCCGGGGCGGCGCCCCGGTCAGGATGAGCGGCGCGCCCTGGCGGATCACCAGGGTGTGTTCGTAGTGGACCCCGAGGCACCCGTCGTCGTCCCCGGCCGCACAGCCTCCGACAGGCGCTGCAGCGCCTGTCCCACCAGGCGCCCGACGGCGCGCAGGGCGTCCAGGTCCGCACGGGTCGCGATCGTCATGGCTTCTTCTCCTCCGGGCGGTTCTGCACGAACTGCCAGCCGAAGCGGCCCTTGATGCAGAGGTGGCCGCTGGTCACCTCGTGGTCGAGGGGCGAGGTCACGCGCACGATGCTGTTGTCCTGCACGCGCAGCTCCAACGTGCACCCCACGCCGCAGTAGGGGCAGATCGTGTCGGTCTTCGTCTGGCGCGACTCGTCCCAGGTTCCCGCCTGGCGCATGTCGTGCTCGCTCTTGAACATCAGCGCCCCGGTCGGGCAGACGCCAATGCAGTTGCCGCAATAGACGCAGGCGCTGTCGGGGAGCGGGGTGGCGAACTCGGTGGAGATGCGCGCGTCGAATCCCCGCCCGGCGACGGCGATCGCGAAGGTGTTCTGGGCGTCGGCGCCGCACGCCTCGACGCACTTGTAGCAGAGGATGCACTTCCCGTAGTCACGCACGTAGAGATCGTTGTCGACCTTCACCGGCTGCGCCACCCGCAGGGCGGCGCCCGGATCGGGCGCGTGGTGGTGGCCGGGGCGCATGGCATCGCGCTCGCCGGCCGCGGCGGGTGCGGCGGGCGGGCCGAACCGGGCCGGGTCGGCCCCATAGCGCTTCATGTATCCCTGCACCTCCGGCCCGGCGCAGGACAGGTCGACCGAGGAGGCCAGAAACTCCAGCACCAGGCGCCGGCTGAGCCGGACCCGCTCGCTGTCGGTGGTCACCACCATCTTCGGCTCGACCGGACGCGAGCAGGCCGGCACGAGGGCGCGTGAGCCCGCGACCTCGACCACGCAGACACGGCAGACGTTCACCGGCGTCAGGTTCTCAAGGTAGCAGAGGGTCGGGGTGTCGATCGCCTCCCGCCGGCAGGCCTCGAGGATCGTCGTCCCCTCCGGAACGATTACCGCGCGGCCGTCGATCGACAGCTCGATGGTCGGCTTCCCGTCCTGGCTTCGTCGCGCGCCGCTCATCGATGGCTCCTCAGCTCCCGAAGATCTTCAGCTTGTCGATCGCGGACTGCACGACACCCGCCGCCGTCTGCCCGAGACCGCAGATCGACGCATCGCGCATCGCCTGGGCGATGTCGGCGATGCGGGCGGTCTCATCCCCCACCGTGCCGAGCG
>JAYUCR010000350.1:0-9131 GCA_043740165.1 Acidobacteriota bacterium
TGTTCTGCAACATGATCGCCGCTGGCGAGTCGGGCGGTATTCTGGACACCATCCTGCAGCGCCTGTCCCAGTACATCGAGAAGCGGGTCAAGCTGCAGAGCGCCGTGCGCTCCGCCATGATCTACCCGACCGCGGTCATCACCATCGCGGTGGGCGTCGTGGTCGTCATCCTGTGGAAGGTCATCCCGACCTTCGCCATGCTGTTCCAGGGCCTGGGAGCGACCCTCCCGCTGCCGACGCGGATCACCATCGCGTGCAGCAATTTCCTCGGCCGTTACATGCCGGTCCTGGTCCTGGCCCTCGGGGCCTTCGCTTTCTTCATGAACCGCTACTACAAGACCTACAAGGGCCGCCGTCAGATCGACGCCTTCACCTTGAAGCTCCCGATCCTCGGCGACGTGATGCGCAAGATCTCCGTGGCGCGCTTCTGCCGCACGCTCGGGACGCTGATCCAGTCGGGCGTGCCGATCCTCGAGGGGCTGGAGATCACCGCCCGCACCTCCGGGAACGCGATCATCGAGGACGCCATCATGGCGACCCGCAAGAGCATCGAGGAGGGGAAGACCATCTCCGGGCCGCTCGAGGACACCGCGGTGTTCCCGTCGATGGTGGTGCAGATGATCAGCGTCGGCGAGCAGACCGGCGCGCTCGACACCATGCTGTCGAAGATTGCCGACTTCTACGAGGACGAGGTGGACGAGGCGGTCGAGAACCTGATGGCGCTCCTGGAGCCGGTCATGATTCTCTTCCTCGGCGTGATGATCGGCGGCATCGTCATCTCCATGTACATGCCGATGTTCAGCCTGATCGGCAAGATCGCCTAGTGAATGCGTCCTCAGCAGTCCGAGCTCGATCGACAGCTCCGCTGGCTCATGACCTTCCGGGTCGTGGTCACCACGACACTGCTGGTCTGCACCTTCGTCATCGAGCTGCTGTTTCGGCCGCTGCTGCCGCTGCGCCCGTTCTACCTCCTGGCGGCGGCGGCCTATGTCCTGACGCTGCTGTACGCCGGCGCGCTGCGGGTCCGCCGTGCCCCGCGCGCCCAGGCGTACGCGCAGCTGGCGGGCGATGCGGCGATCGTCACCGGATTCGTCTACTTCACCGGCGGGATCCAGAGCCCGTTCTCGTTCCTCTACCTGCCGGGGATCGTGGCGGGCTGCATCCTGCTGCTGCGCTGGGGTGGGTTCGCCATCGCCCTCTGCTCCTGGGGGATGTACGGGGCGCTGGTGCTCCTGCTGCAGCGCGGCGCGCTTCCGGCCTCGCCGCAGGGCCTGTTTCCGGAGGGCGGGGTTCCCACGGTCCGTGTGGTCTACGCGCTCCTCGCCCACCTGGTCTCGTTCCTGGCGCTGGCCTACCTGTCGTCGCACCTGACGGAAACCCTGCGGCGCACCGGGCGCGAGCTGGAGCTGCGCCAGGGGGATCTGGCGGAGCTGCGGGCGTTCAACGACAACATCATCGACAGCATCAACTCGGGGCTGGTGACCTGCGACGCCATGGGGCAGGTGACCTTCGCGAACCGCGCCGCGGCGGAGATCTCCGGCTGGAGCCTGGCCGCCCTGCACAAGGTCACGATCCCCGAGATGTTCGGTCAGCCGCCCGGATTCCTGGCCTCCATCCGCGCCGCGCTGGAGCACGAGCGGCGCTACCGCTGCGAGATCGACTATCGCGATCCGAAGGGGCGCGACCTCTTCCTGGGGTTCACGGTGTCGGTGCTCCGGGAGCGCGATGGGACCGACGTGGGGATGATCTTCATCTTCCAGGACCTGACGGAGATCCGCGTTCTGGAGGAGGAGGTGGCGCTCAAGAAGCGCATGGCGGCGCTCGGCGAGATGGCGGCCGGTGTGGCGCACGAGCTGCGCAATCCGCTCGCCTCGATCAGCGGGTCGGTGCAGGTGCTCAAGCGTGATCTGCGGCCTCAAGGGGATGCCGGCAAGCTCATGGACATCGTCATCAACGAATCGAAACGGCTGGACGGAACGGTACGCGACTTCCTGCTGTTCGCGAAGCCGGGGCGCTTTCAGCCCGAAGAGGCCAGCCTGGCCACTTTGCTGCGCGACACCCTGAGCCTTCTGGAGAACAGCGAGGAGAAGCGGCCGAACCACCGCGTCCTGGTGCAGGTCGGAAGCGGCACGGCGCGCGCGCGCGTCGACGTCAACCGCATCAAGCAGGTTTTCTGGAACCTGGCCAAGAACGCCCTCAAGGCGATGCCGGAGGGGGGCACCCTGACAGCACGGGTCCAGACCGCGCCCGACGGATCGAACATGATCGGCTTCGCCGATACCGGGATCGGCATGTCGGGCGAGGACGTGGCCGTCAACTTCCAGCCGTTCCACGGCTCGTTCCGCGGGGGCACGGGACTGGGCCTGGCGATCGTCTACCGCATCGTCCAGGAGCACGGCGGCCGGGTCACCGTCCGGAGCCGCCCCGGGGAAGGCACCGAGATCACCGTCCACCTGCCGCGCCGCGTCATGAGGGCCGAGACGGAGGAGAGGTCATGGATCGCATCCTGATCGTCGACGACGAGGCGGGAATGCGCGACTTCCTGTCGATCCTGCTGCGCAAGGAGGGGTACGGCGTCTCCCTCGCGGAATCGGCGGAGAAGGCGATCGAGCTCCTCGGCCGCGGCGAGTTCGACCTGGTGATCAGCGACATCGCCATGCCCGGGCTGTCCGGCATCGACGTCCTGCGGCACTCGCGCGCCGCCAACCCCGACACGCCCGTCATCCTGATCACCGCCTACGCGTCGACTGAGAGCGCGGTGGAGGCCCTCAAGCTCGGCGCCTGGGACTACCTGCTCAAGCCGTTCGACGTCGAGGAGCTCAAGAACATCGTGCGCAACGCCCTCGAGAAACGGCGCCTCGAGAACGAGAACCGCATCCTCAAACGTGAGCTGAAGGAGAAGGGGCGCCTCGAGGACCTGGTCGGCGAGAGCCCGCGCATGAAGGAGGTCCTGGAGCTCATCGATCGCATCGCGCCCACCCACAGCACGGTGCTGATCTGCGGCGAGTCCGGAACCGGCAAGGAGCTGGCGGCGCGCGCCATCCACGCCGGCAGCCCGCGCCATGACCGCCCGTTCGTCTCGATCAACTGCGGCGCGATGCCGGACGAGCTCCTGGAGAGCGAGCTGTTCGGGCACGCGCGCGGGTCGTTCACCGGCGCCGTGACCGCCAAGAAGGGGTTGTTCGAGGTGGCGGAAGGCGGCACGGTGTTTCTCGACGAGATCGGCGACACCACCCCGGCGATGCAGGTCAAGCTGCTGCGCGTCCTGCAGGAGAGGCGCATGCGCCGCGTCGGGGGCACCGAGGAGACCGAGGTCAATGTCCGGGTTCTGGCCGCCACCAACCAGGACCTCGAGGCGATGGTGCGCGACAAGCGCTTCCGCGAGGACCTCTTCTACCGGATCAACGTCATCCAGATCCAGATGCCGCCGCTGCGCGACAAGCGCGAGGACATCCCGCGGCTCGTCACGCATTTCCTGCAGAAGTACGCGACCATCATGGGCAAGCGGGTCACGGGCATCTCGGACGAGGCGCTGCAGCCTCTCCTGCAGCATGCCTGGCCGGGCAATGTGCGCGAGCTGGAGAACGTCGTCGAGCGCGCCGTCGCCCTGGCGCGCGGCGACAAGGTGACGCCGGACGACCTGACGCGCGACCTGGGAGGATCGTCCCGGCCCGCGCGCGATCTGCCCGGCGAGCTGTCCGACAGCGGCATCGACCTCGAGCGCCAGCTCGAAGATCTGAGAGAGCGTTTCATGCAGATGGCGCTCGAACGGGCGCATGGCGTGCAGACACGCGCCGCGGAGCTCCTCGGGATGAGCTTCCGGTCGTTCCGGTATTTCGCCAAGAAGTACAACCTTCTGGAAGGCCGACGGGAGCCGCGCGCGAGCGTCGGATAGCCCGGCGCAGGAGCGGACGGCATGGATTCAGGTCGGTCCCGTGGTCTGTGGTCCGCGTGGGTGCCGGGGCTTCTGCTCGCGGCCCTGCTGGCGACGGCATTCCACGGCGCCCTCGGCGGACGGCTCTTCTACCTGCGCGACATCTCCCAGAACCACATGCCGGCGCGCCTGCTCGTGACCGAGCGGATGCGGTCGGGGGAGGTGCCGCTCTGGGATCCGTTTCATGGCGCCGGGACGCCGCTCCTGGCCAACCCGAACCATCTGGTGCTGCATCCGATCTCGATCCTGTTTCTCCTGCTGCCTTTCGAGCTCGCATTCACGGCCTCGATCCTTCTTTTGTTCGCCCTCCTCGCCCTGGGCGGCTACCTCCTGGCGCGGGCCCTGCCGGTCGGTCGGGCGCCGGCCGTCCTGTGCGCCGGTGTGCTGGCGCTCTCCGGTCCGGCGGCCTCCCTCGCGAGCCTGCAGAACGTGCTCGCGGCGTTCGCGTTCGTTCCGCTGGCGCTCTGGGCCTGGTTGCGGATGATCGAGGAGGGCCGGAGGCGGTTCACGGCGATCGCCGTCCTGGCCACGTCCATCGTGCTGATGACCGGGGAGGTGGCCAGCCTGGCGGCGATCTTTGTGTTCGCCCCCCTCCTCGCCTGGGGGCGTCCCCCGCGTCCCGCCGCCGAGAGGGGAGAGCCTCGACGCGGAGCGCGGGTACTCCTCGCCGGTGCGGGTGTGGCGGCGATCGCGGCTCTCCTGGCGGCGATCCAGTGGGTGCCGGCGATGGAGCTCGTACGCCTGTCGCCGCGCGGCGGAGGGCTGCCGGTCGCCGAGGCGATGAAGTGGCCGCTTCAGCCGGTGCGCCTGTTCGAGCTGATCCTGCCGCGGCTGTTCGGCGATCCCACCCACCTCAGCCCGGAGGCCTGGTGGGGCCGCTGGATCTTCGAGGGCGGTTACCCTTTCCTCCTGTCGGCCTATGTGGGGATGGCGCCGGTTCTCCTGGCGGTGACGGCGATCGGATCCGGACGCGAGCGCCGGCGCGCCCTGGGCCTGGCGGCGGCGGTGGCGGGGTTCGTGATCCTGGCGCTCTGTTCCCGTGCCTTCGCGTGGCTGCCGCTGGCCAGGACGGTCCGCTACCCGGAACGGTTTCTTCTGGGCGCGCTGGTCGGCCTGGCGCTTCTGGCCGGCCTGGGGCTGGATCGGATGCTCCGGATGCGCGCCGCGTCGCGCGTCAAGCCGCTGTTGCTGGCGGGCGCGGCCGCCGCGTTCGTCGCCGCCACGATGATCGCCGCCCAGCCGACGCTCGTGGACAGCGCGCTGCAGCGTCTGGCGCGCGTTCCGGCGTCGCTCCTCGCCACGGAGGCGGGCGCCGTGGTGCGCGGGGGGCTGCTGCGTTCCCTGCTCTGGGCCCTGATCGAGACCCTGCTGCTTCTGATCGGCGCGGCGGTCATCGAGCGCGCCCGGCCGCGCCTGGCCGTCGCCGGCGCCTGGGGAATCGCGTTCGCCGCCAGCCTTTCGATGGTGATCGCCGCGGCGCCGGCCCGGTCGACCGCCGCAGCCGGGTGGCTTCAGGATCCTTCCCCTTTGCGCGGACTTGCAGGACATGGGGTCGATGCGCCCCGGCTCCACCACGGGCCGCGCCCCGCCGATCTCAGTGTCTGGGCGACGACCGATGAGCAGATCTGGGGCTACCGTTTCGACCGGTTCACCTACGCGCTCCTCACCGGTCATCCCGATCGGGTCCCCACGGTACTCGATGCCGCCACCGATCGGATGGATCTCGCGGGCTCGGCCGGGCTGGGGGCGCGGCTGGAGGCGATGCCGATCGAGCAGCAGGTCCGCATCTTGAAGATTTGCCACGCCGGACTTCTGCTGTCGTTCGATGAACTCGCCGACCCCGACCTGGCGCCGCTCACGGTGCTGGAGGGGCTCAGCCGTCCGCCGTTGCGCGCCTATGGCGTGCGCGATCTTCCGCCGCGGGCGCGTTTCGTGTCGCGGGCGCGGGGGCCGGCCTGGCCCGCCGACGCGGCGAAGAGCCTCGTCGATCCCGCCTTTGACCCGGAGAACGAGGTCCTCATCGACGGCTTCACGGCACCGCCCCCGGCCGTGGCAAGGTCGTCCGCCTCGGTGCGGGTGTTGCAGGACGATCCGGAGAGGGTCAGAATCGGGGTCGAGACGGACCACCCGGGCTTCCTTGTGCTGGCCGACAGCTTCGCTCCGGGCTGGAAGGCGCGCGTCGACGGTCGTGAAGCGCCGTTGTTGCGCGGCAATTTCCTGTTTCGCGCCGTGGCCGTGGACCAGGGGAAACATCGGGTGGAGATGATCTACCGGCCGAACAGCCTGATCGTCGGGGCGGCATTGAGCGCCACCGGCCTCCTGCTGCTGACCCTCTGGATGACGCGTCGACCGGGGGTCATGGCGTGAGGCAAAGGCTGGCGTTCGACCAGGCCCCCTCCTCCGGAGATCGGAGAGTCCTCATCGTTCTTCTGCTGATCCTCGGCGCCGCCGCCACCTTGAGCCCGATCCGCAGCTACGACTACTGGTGGCACCTGCGCACCGGCGCGCTGATCCTGGAACAGCGCGCGGTGCCGGTCGCCGACCCGTACTCCTTCACCGCCGCCGGGGCTCCCTGGATCGATCACGAGTGGCTGTTTCAGGTGGGGCTCTATCTCTTCCACTCCGCCTTGGGCCCGACGGTGCTGGTGCTGCTCAAGAGCGCGCTGGTCCTGGGGATCTGCCTTCTCTTCTGGCGCTATCTCGAGCGCGAGCGGCACGGCGCCGCCGGCGCGGCGGTGCTGATGATGCTGTCGCTCGTCGGTGCGTCGTTCCGGCTCGACGTCCGGCCGGAGCTGGCGACGCTTCTTTTGGCGCCGCTGGCCCTCCTGCTGGCGATCCGGGCCCGCGAGACCGATCGCATCGCTCCTCTCGTCGCCATCGTGGGGTTGGTCGCTCTCGGGGCCAACCTGCACGTCGGCATCCTGCTCGTGCCGCTCTTTCTCCTGCTCGGGCTCGTCGCGACGTTCGGAGCCGCGCTCCTCCGCGGCCGCAGCGCGGGGCGCTTCGAGTTGCGGCTTGCGATCACGACGCTGTGCGCCGGGCTCGCCCTCGGGTGCAACCCCTACGGCTTCCGGATCTGCGCCGTGCCGTTCGAGCTGCAGCGCCTCCTCGCCGGCCTCCCCTGGCCGAATCAGGAATGGATCCGCCCCGTGCCCGCGGAATTCCCCGTCTTCTTCGGGGTCGCATGCGTCTCGATCCTGGTCCTGCTCGCAGGGGTGCGTCATCTCGATCCCGTGACCGCGCCGGCGTTTCTCGTCGCGATGGCGCTCGCGTTTCTGCACCTGCGCAACATCGGCCTCTTCTTCATGCTCCTGCCGCTGGGCCTGGGGCGACCCCTGCGCGGGCTGGTCGACGCGCTCAAGAGGATGCCGATCTACGCGCACGGCACCCGGCAAGGGCGCGTCCGCCCGGGGTTCATTTCCGCCGCCGTGCTGTTGCTGACGGGCGTGCCGATCCTGTTCGGCCTGCCGCCGCAGTCCGCCCTCGGCCTGGGAATGGCGCGGGACAACGACCCTTCCGCCGCCGTGGATTTCCTGGCGCGCGAAAAGGTCGGAAAGCGCCTCTTCAATGATGTGCGGTTCGGCGGCTACCTGATCTGGAGCCGATACCCGGAAGCGCGCGTTTTCATCGACGGCCGCAATGAGCTGTACGGCGATCTGATGCGCGCCCTCGGCCGGGCGCTCGATACCCCTCAGGCCTGGAAGGCCTTTCTCGACGAGCATGGCATCGATGCCGCGTTCCTGCGTTATCCCCCCACGCTCCAGAAGGTGGCCTACCCGGCGCCGGGTGGCGGCCCGCCACGGGTGGGGGAGCGGGCCTTCTCGACGGCCTATTTCCCGAGCGCCGAATGGGCCCTCGTTTACTGGGACGACGACGCCATGATCTATCTCCGGCGCACGGCCGAATACGAAAGTGTCATCGAGCGGGTGGAATACCGCGCCATTCATCCGGACGACTGGCGCTACCTGTGGGCCGGCGTGCTCATCCAGCGCATTCCCGTCGCGCCCATCCTGGCCGAGCTCGACCGCAAGCTTCGTGAGGATCCGGGCTGCCTGCGCGCCCTGGAGCTGATGCAGCGATTCGCCGCCTTCGTCGAGGCGGACAAGGGCGCCGCCGCCGCGGCATCCGGCGGGAACTGACGCGCAGTGTCAACCGGCGCCCCGGTTCTTGACGATTCTTGCTACCTGCGACCGTCGCACCGGGGCCGGGCCGCATGACGGATTCGCAACCGGAGACGCAACCTCCAATGATTCAGGCGCTTTCAGAGGCTGCGAAGACGGGTCGGGCGTATGGCATCACGCTTGCTCTCCCTGTTCCGTCGAAAGGGGGAAACACAGATGAAGAAACAGAAGGGATTCACGCTCATCGAGTTGCTCATCGTCGTCGCGATCATCGGGATTATCGCGGCCATCGCGATTCCGAACCTGCTCAACGCAATCGACCGCGGCAAGCAGAAGCGGACGATGGCCGACATGCGTTCGATCGGCACGGCGATCGAGTCGTACGCTGTGGACAACAACTTCTACCCGAAGAGCTTGGCCAACGCGGGTGCCGCCGGCATCAGCACGCACATCTCGCCGATCTACATGAAGACGGTGCCCACGACCGACGGCTGGCAGAACGCCTGGGACATCGACTCGACGGCGACCGGCTCGCAGTACACCGTCACCTCGGGTGCCAAGGACAACACGCAGGGCACCAACAACGGTGGCACGACGTCCAACTTCGATTGCGACATCGTGTTCGCCAACGGCCAGTTCTTCCAGTGGCCGCAGGGTACCCAGACCTAGTCTGGGCTGAGCTTCGCAACAGACAGGCGGTGCCTTCGGGCACCGCCTTTCTTTTTTTCCCCCGCCCGGGAATCGCGTGAGCCCCGTCAGAGCGATGCAGGGTGCGCTCCGTGCCGCCCGGGTTCCCGCCGCCTGGCTCTCCGCCGCCTGCATCGCCCTCGCCGTCCTGGGAACGGTCGCTCCGCCCGAAATTCATCCTCGCAGCCTGGCGCTTCAGGAAGCGCTCCTGGCGGCCGTCGCCCTGCTCCTCGTCTTTCATCCGGCGGGCGGCAAGGGTCTCGGGCCGGTGGGCGACGGGCTGCTGTTCGTGCCGCTGGCGACGGCGGCCGTCCTGCACGCCGCCTGCCGCGCGCGGGCGCTCGATGAAGCGTCCCTGTGCGCCGCCCTGCTGATCGCGGGGCTCCTGG
>JAYUCR010000351.1:0-3760 GCA_043740165.1 Acidobacteriota bacterium
TGCGGCACGTGCAGGAGAGCGGCGTCTCGGAGGTGGAGCTGCGCATCCTGTTCGCCGAGTCGTTCCGGAAAGGGGTGATCACCTCGAGCGAGGCGGAGATCATGGACCGCGCCACCCGCTTCTCCGATCGGACGGCGAGAGACGTGATGGTGCCGCTGGAGCGCGTCGTCACCTGGTCCCTGGCGCGCACGGTCGAGGAGAACCTCGCCGTGGCGCGCGACGAGAAGCACACGCGCTATCCGGTCTACGACCCGCGCAAGGGCGACCTGGCGGGGGTCATCAACCTCAAGGCGCTGGCGCTCCTGAGCGAGCGCGAGGCGGAGGGGATTCAGGAGTCGGACATCATCAAGGATCTGTTACGCGTCCCGGCCGACCGGCGCATCGACGCCGTGCTCAGCCAGATGCGCCGGCGCCGGCAGCACATGGCGGCGGTCGTCGACCCCGGGAACCGGGCGATCGGGATCCTCACCATGGAGGACATCATCGAGGAGATCTTCGGGGAGATCGAAGACGAGTTCGACACCGCATCACCCCCCGGCTGATCACGATCGTCGTACGCGGCCTGGACAATTGCGCTAAACTCCCGGGCTTCTGACCGGAGGTGAATGGATGCTCGGCCTGTGCGGGCTGCTGCTCGCGGCGGCGGTCAATCAGCCCATAGACCGTGGTACGAAGGCGCGCGACGCCGCGGTCGACGCCGCCGTCTCCGCCATGACCGGGCGCCTGGTCGAGGCCCGCCGCGACATTCATATGAACCCGGAGCTCGGCAACCGGGAAACGCGCACCGGAAAGCTGGTGGCCGAACGCCTGCGCGCGCTCGGCCTGGAGGTGCGCTACCCGGTGGCGCGCACCGGTGTGGTCGGCATCCTCCGGGGCGGGCAGCCGGGGCGGACCGCGGCGCTGCGGGCCGATCTCGATGCGCTGCCGATCACCGAGCGCAACGACGTCCCCTACAAGAGCCGCGTGGACGGTGTCAAGCACGCCTGCGGACACGACGCGCACACCACCATTGTGCTCGGCGTCGCGGAGGTGCTCGCGGGGATGCGGGAGAAGATCGCGGGGAACGTGGTGTTCGTCTTCCAGCCGGCCGAGGAGGGACCTCCGGAGGGAGAGGAGGGGGGCGCTCTGCTGATGATTCAGGAAGGGGTGCTGGAACGGCCCAAGGTGGACGCGATCTTCGGCCTCCACATGGATCCCAGCCTCGATGTCGGCACCGTTGGCTGGCGCGTCGGCCCGATCTTCGCGTCGAGCGATCGGTTCAGCGTTCGCGTTGCCGGGAAGAAGACCCATGGCGCCTACCCACATACGGGGCTCGACCCGGTGCCGGTGGCCGCCGAGCTGGTGCAGGCGCTGCAGCTCATCGTGTCGCGCCAGATCGACGCCCTGCAGCCCAAGGTCCTGACGGTGGGGTCGATTCACGGCGGCAACCGCTTCAACATCATCGCCGACGAGGTGACGCTGGAGGGGACGATCCGCAGCCTCGACGACACGGTGCGATCCGAGCTCAAGGAGCGCATGGCGCGCACCGTGGAAGGTGTCGCGCTGGCGCATGGCACCACCGCGACGCTGCGCTTCATCGGCGAAGGGAATCCCCCGACCATGAACGACGCGGCCCTGACCCGCGCCGCCCTCCCGGCGCTGGAGCGCGCCTGCGGCAAAGGCAAGGTGCTGGAGGTCCCGCCCCAGATGGGAGCGGAGGACTTCGCCCACTTCGCCCGGAAGGTGCCGGGGCTTTACGTCAAGATGGGAGTGCGGAACGAAGCCCGTGGGATCACCGCCATGATCCACACCGAGGATTTCGACATCGACGAGGCGGTCCTGCCGCTCGGGGTGCGCGCCATGGCGGATGTGATCCTGGATTATCTCGCCGGGAACAAGGGGGGAGCATGAGGGGAAGAGGAGTTGTGATCGCCGGGATCCTGTCCTGCGTGACCGTACTGGGCGTCGCGTCGACTCTGGGGGCGACTCCGGCGGTGGCCCCGGCGACGAAGCCGGACGCCCTGAAGGCGGGAGCCCTGGCCTCGATCGCCACGCACCGGCAGGAGCTGGTCGGCCTGAGCGAGCAGATCTGGCGCTACGCCGAGACCGCCCTGCAGGAGACCCGCTCCGCCAAGGCGCTCGCCGACTACGCGGAGAGCCAGGGGTTCCGGGTGAAGCGCGGCGTGGCCGGTATGCCGACCGCGTTCGTAGCCGAGTACGGCCATGGGGCGCCGGTCATCGGCATCCTGGGGGAGTACGACGCGCTGCCCGGGATCTCACAGAAAGCGCAGCCGACCCAGGAGGCGCTCGAGCCCGGCGCGGCCGGACACGGGTGCGGCCACAACCTGTTCGGCCCCGGCAGCCTCGGGGCCGCCCTGGCGATCAAGGAGCTGATCGCCGCGGGGAAGCTCTCGGGGACCATTCGCTTCTACGGCACGCCGGCGGAGGAATCGGTGGGCGGCAAGCTCTACATGCTGCGCGAGGGATTGATGAGCGACCTCGACGTCTGCCTCGCCTGGCACCCCGGCGACAAGAACGAGGTCGACACGAAGAGCAGCCAGGCGATGGTCGATTTCCGGGTCGAGTTCCATGGCAAGGCGGCGCACGCCGCGTTCGATCCCTGGAACGGGCGCAGCGCCGTCGACGGCTTGGAGATCTTCACCCACGCCCTGAACATGATGCGCGAGCACGTGACCCCCAGCGTGCGGATGCACTACGCCATCCTGGACGGGGGGAAGGTGCCGAACGTCGTCCCGGACTATGCGCGCGTCTGGGTCTGGGTGCGCGACTCGAAGCGCACCGGTGTCGAGCAGGTGATGCAGCGCGTCCGCAAGATGGTGCAGGGGGCGGCGCTGGCGGCCGATGTCGAGGCGACCATGACGATCCAGAGCGGGGACTATGAGCTTCTCCCCAACCAGGCCGGCGTGCGGGTCATGCACGCCAATTTCAGCGCCCTGCCTCCCCTGAGCTTCACGGCCGAGGAGCAGGAGTTCGCGCGCACGATCCAGAAAGGGACTGGCAACCAGCCGATCGGATTGCGCACCGCCATCGAGCCCTTGCCGGACCGGCCGATGGATCCCGAGGGCGGATCGACCGACGTCGGGGATGTCAGCTGGGTGGTCCCGACGCTGCACGTCACCATCACCACCGCTCCGGCGGAGACCCCGTGGCACGCCTGGCCGGTGGTCGCCTGCGGCGGCATGTCGATCGGGCAGAAGGGGATGATCTACGCCGCCCAGGGGCTGGCGACGACCATGGTCGACCTGTTTGAATCAGTGGACATCCGGCAGGCGATCCGGAAGGATTTCGAGCAAGAGACCCGGGGCACGGTGTACAAGGGATACATCCCCGACGGACCGCCGCCCCTGCCTGCGCCGCAGAAGTAGAGATCGGGGCTTCGGCCCCGGACGAACACCACCATGGTGAAGGAGCCTCCTATGTCGCCGTTGCGCGCCGTTCTGTCGATGACGATCTGTGCCGTTCTCCTGGGCTCTGCCAGTGCCTGTGTCGTGACCCGCGAGCCGGACGGTCGCGCCCTCGAGGCCGCGGGGGACCGGCTCACGCCGGCCCAGGTGGCGGAAGGAGTCCTGTCCACCCTCGACCGATCCGTCGACCCCTGCCAGGATTTCTATCAGTACGCCTGCGGCACCTGGCTGAAGACGGCGAGGATTCCGCCCGATCGATCGCGATGGGGGCGGGGGTTCGCCGAGATCGATGAGCGCAACCAGCAGGTGCTCCGCGACATCCTTGAAGCGGCGGCGAAGGACATCGGGGCGGACGG
>JAYUCR010000352.1:0-9108 GCA_043740165.1 Acidobacteriota bacterium
AGGGTTGGGCTGTTCGCCCATTAAAGCGGTACGTGAGCTGGGTTTAGAACGTCGCGAGACAGTTCGGTCCCTATCTGGTGTGGGCGTAGGATACTTGAGGGGCTCTGTCCCTAGTACGAGAGGACCGGGATGGACGGACCTCTAGTGTACCAGTTGTTCCGCCAGGAGCAGCGCTGGGTAGCTATGTCCGGAAAGGAGAAGCGCTGAAAGCATATAAGCGCGAAGCCCTCCCCAAGATGAGGTATCCCTTCCGCCTTCGGGCGGACTGAAGGCCCCTGGGAGACGACCAGGTTGATAGGCCGGAGGTGTAAGCGGGGCAACTCGCTCAGCTGACCGGTACTAATCGGCCGTGAGGCTTGACCATAAATTTCTCGCCCGCGCCTTTGCGAGTTTACCGGATCGTTGTCAGGGAGGACCCGAAAGGGGTTCGACCCACCTGCGTTTTTCTGCTTCCTCACTTGTGACGGCACCGAGTTCAATGTCTGCGATCCTACCCGCCGATCGACTCAGGCCATCTCTGCTCCCTGCCATTGGCTCCATCCGATCCGCCCTCGCCTTGCTGTAAGCGAACAGCGGTCGGGCCAGAAAGCTCTTGATCCCCTTCTTCCTTGATCGTACTCTCTGGCAGTTACGCCGGTGTACCAACTGCAGCTCGAGTCAAGAGAGGAAACATGAGCCGAGGACGTAACTTCTATTGGCCCTTTGTCGCCGGGGCCTTGGTTTGTGGTGTCGCGGCATTTCAGCCAGCGGATGCCGAGGATACGAAGGGGAAGTGGCAGTTCGGATTTGGCCTCTCGTACTTCGCTACGACGGACTACATCCGGAGCAACTCCGACATCGCCATCGCCGGCACGACCTCCGCCGAAACGGGCAATCTCCCGCCGGTCACATCCGTGGACGAGCGCCCCGATCAGAATATGCTCAATGAGCCGACCGCGCAGGACGACTTCATGCTCAACTTCAACGCGAGCTACGGTCTGACGCGATGGCTGGCGGTCGAATTGGCGGCAGGCTACATGAAGACGAGCGTAGGGGACATCGAGTACTACATTGAGGACAGGGAAAAATTTCCATCGAGGGGCGATCCTGACGATGACACGATCGGGGTCCCCCCCGTCGCAGTGGGTGCCGTCTCCTGCGGTCCCCCGGACCCCAATACCCACGCCATCAATAGTCCATGCTACACGTACAACGGCACCGAGGAGTCATCTTCGGTCAAGTACAACCTGTTCATCCCGGTCGGTCAAATCAAGGAGCTTCCGGTCCACCTCAGCGCGCTGGTGCGCTTCCGGCCTGAGAGCCCCTTGGATCCCTATGTCGGCCTGGGGATCGGGTACCTCTTTACAAATCTGCAGACCGGTGCCGAATTCAACACCCGCTCGGAAGAGATTGCATCGCTCCACGTGAGGGGGGCCAGCGAGGGCGAGTACACATCCTCGGCGTCCAACACGAAGAGCGCTCCGACGCCTGGATTCGTACCGACGCCGCTCCAGGCCGAGGTGAAGAGCGGTTTTGAGTACCACGCGGTGGGGGGTATCGATTACTTCATCAATGATCACTTTTCGATGTACGTCGACGCGCGCTATGTGTGGAGCGACGTCGCCGTTGACATCACGACGGACGGGGCGCATCAAGTGAGGTTCGCGGCCTACGATGTCGGGAAGCTGCAAAAGGTGACCGTAGGGAGCGCCGACTCACCCACGAACTACAACCTCTGGGAGGACGGCGGTATCGGCTCGCCGGATTGTCCGCAATGCGCCGGCGATCACCTCTACGCCACAGAGGATTCGAATGGCAATGGAACCCTCGATCCGATGCTCGGTGAGGGGGCCGGGAAACTCTACTTCTACCCCGTGGGCCCAAAGGATGCCTCCAACACCCAGATTCGGTGGACGGCTGCCGATGCGGTCAACGTAATCGACTGCCCGTCGTGTTCCTGGAACGACGGAAGCGACACCGCGAATCCCATCGCCCATTTCGAGACCGAAGATCGCAACGGGAACACGTACATGGACCGCTACTTCTCCTACGGCGTCGACGTCTGCACGATTACGGGAGCCGATACGAACCCTGTCTGCCGGCCGGACGACATTCTCACCGCGGGAGGCCCACACTATGTCTGGCCCGAAGGTTGCGCCCAGACTCGGGGGAACCTGAGCTCGTTGCCGCTGTCAACCGATTTCCCCGAGGGATGCCCGCCCGCCCCGGTCGGTGGGCAGGTGGGTGCGGCGGTCAGCGGAGCCGACGCGGTCGACGATATCTACCTGGTGCAGGGCGGGAAGATCCACCTTGGCGGATTTTCGCTGGGACTTGGAGTGAAGTTTACTTTCTAGCGCCCGTTGTGGTAGAGTCCGCCCCGTCTTTGAAAATTCGAGTTTCCCGGCGACCATAGCGGAGGGGTCACACCCGTTCCCATTCCGAACACGGCAGTTAAGCCCTTCAGCGCCGATGGTACTGCGCTGGCAACGGCGTGGAAGAGTAGGACATCGCCGGGATAAAAATAGAAGAAGCCCGCGGTTCGCCGCGGGCTTCTTCGCGTTTGAGCGTCCGTGCTAGAATCACGCTGCCGTCGCGCGGGGGGAACATGTCGGGCCATTCGAAGTGGCACACCATCAAGCACAAGAAAGCAGCGACCGATGCAAAGCGGGGTCGCCTGTTCACCAAGGTCATCAAGGAAATCACCGTTGCGGCACGCACGGGAGGGGGCGATCCGAATGCCAACCCGCGCCTGCGGACGGTGCTCGCCGCCGCCAAAGCCGCCAACATGCCCAAGGACAACATCGACAAGGCCATCAAGAAGGGGACTGGTGAGCTTCCGGGCGTCAACTACGAGGAGGTTTCGTACGAGGGGTACGGCCCGGGCGGTGTGGCGATCTTCGTCAGCGCCGTGACCGACAACAAGAATCGAACCCTTCCGGAAATCCGCCACATGTTCTCCAAGTACGGCGGGAACCTCGGAGAAAGCAACTGCGTCTCCTGGATGTTCGAGAAGAAGGGATACATGGTCGTCCCCAAGGCGAAAGCGGTGGAGGACCTGCTCATGGAAATCGTCATCGAAGCGGGCGGCGATGACGTGCGTGACGACGGCGACAACTGGGAAATCCTCTCGCCGCCCGAGCGCATGGAGCCGGTGCGGGAGGCCTTGAACGCCAAGGGGGTCCAGGTGACCTCGGCGGAGCTCTCGATGATCCCGAAAAATACCGTGAAGCTCGAGGGAAAAAAGGCGCAGCAGCTCCTCTCCATGATGGAGGGGCTGGAGGAGCACGACGACGTCCAGAACGTCTGGGCCAACTTCGACATCGACGCTGCCGAGATGGACGAGGAACGGGCCGCGTCCTGAAGCCCCATGCTGATACTCGGCCTTGACCCGGGGTCGAGCTCGACCGGTTACGGAGTGGTCGACAGCCGTTCGGGTCGATTGCGGGTCGTGACCTTCGGCACCATCTCGCCGCCGCGCAATCTGCCATTCCTGCAACGCCTCCCGCACATCGCACGCGCGCTGGAAGAGCTCCTCGTACGGGTGAGGCCGGATGCCGCGGCGGCGGAGGATATCTTCATGGCGCGCAACAGCCGGGTGGCGCTCAAGCTCGGACACGTTCGCGGCGCCGCGCTGCTGCCGCTTCTGACCGCCGGGATCCCCGTTCACGAGTACCCGGCCCGACTGGTCAAGAAGACCGTCACCGGATATGGCGCCGCGGAAAAGGAGCAGGTCCGGCGCATGGTCGGCATCCTGCTGGGGGTACGGACAGACGAATTGGCCCTCGACGCCTCCGACGCGCTTGCCGTCGCCATCTGTCACGCCCACAGCAGCGTCCCGCTCCGACATGCCGTCGCCCGCGGCTGATCGCCGAAAGCGACTGGCCGGAGGCGCCGCGATCGCGGCGGGTCTCGTTCTGGTCGTGGCCACCACCCTCGTGCGCGTTCCGCCCGCCGATCGGGCCGTCCGCTCGTGGCGCGGCGGCGGCACACCGGAGCTTCTCGCGCCGGGCCTGGCCATGCGGCTGCTCCTCTTTCAGACGGTGGAGCGATTCCCTGCGGGAGCCGTCCACGCGGAAGGGGTGGCGGAGGTGGCTTCGCGCGAAGGGTCGACGGTGCAGATGACGATCGAGGCGACGGCGCGCCCCTCGGACCAGGAGCTGCTGCGCCTGGTGCAGGTCAGCGCTCCGGGAGGGGCCAGCCAGGGACTGCTGTCCGCGGCGCGCGATCAACTGCTGTCCGAGGCCGCGGGCATGGGAAGCTTCGATCTGGTCTCGGGCACGGCTCGGCCGGAGCTGGCGCGGCGCGTGCGCGACCGACTGGCGGATCGCTTCGGGACCGATCTCGAGATCCAGCTGGGAGAGCCGGTGGCCTCCGCGGAGCTGCGCGCCTCGTTCGCGCGGGAAGCGATTTTCGGCCGGCGGGTGGAAACCGATCTCAACCTGGTCCTGATCGGGCTGGATGGCGCCGACTGGGACATCATCGATCCCATGGTGGCGCGGGGGGACCTGCCGAACCTCGGCCGGCTGAAGAAGGAGGGAGCGTGGGCACGACTGCGATCGAGCGTGCCGACCCTCTCGCCACTGCTTTGGACGACCGTGGCGACCGGCAAAGGACCTGATCGGCACGGGATCAATGACTTTCTGGTCGCCGACCCGCGTACCGGACGCCGCGTCCCGATCAACTCGACCTTCCGCCGCGTGCGCGCCTTCTGGAACATCCTCAGCGAGGCAGGGCTGCCGAACGATGTCATCGCCTGGTGGGCCACCTGGCCGGCCGAAGCGATCCGCGGACACCTGGTCTCGGACCGGGTGGCTTACTCCACGTTCAACCTCACCTCGGGGTCGGCTCAGAAGAGCGCCGTCCACCCGCCGGAGTACGCCGCGACCGTCGATCGCCTGCGCCTGCGGGAGGAGGATGTCTCCCATCGGCAGGTCAGCCGCTTCCTGCACATCAGCGAAGCGGAGTTCCGCGCCGCCCGCGCGCTCGCGGCTCCCGATGCGGCGCCGACCGACACGCAGCGCTCCATCAACGTCTTCGTGCGCGTCCTGGCGGCGACCGAGACCTACCGCCGCGTGGCTCTGGACCTGCTGGACCACGACGCGCCGAGGCCGCGCCTGTTCGCGGTCTATTTCGAGGGGATCGACGAAGTGAACCACCGGTTCGCCCATTGCGCCCCGCCCCGCATCGGGCTCTGCTCGAGCGCCGACTTCGCCCGCTTCCACGACGCCGTCGCCGAGTTCTACCGCTACCAGGACGCCATCGTCGGGGAGATCCTGGCGCGTGCACCGCACGCCACCACGCTCGTCCTGTCCGATCACGGATTCGCCAGCGGCGAGAGGCGGCCCGACGATGTCACCCCGTTCATCGAAGGGAAGCCGGGACTCTGGCACGACCTGATCGGTGTCTTCATGGCCGATGGTCCGGGGTTATCGAAAGGAGAGATCCCGGCCGTGACCCTTTATGACATCGCGCCGACCCTTCTCTACCTGATGGGGCTGCCGGTGCCCGAGGACATGCCCGGGAAGGTGCTGGAGAAGGCGGTGGCGCCGGCATTCCTGCAGGCGCACGCCATCGCGAGAGTCCCCTCGTACGAGCCCCTGACCGCCGAGGCAGCGGCCGCGCCGCAGGCCCTGGGAAGTGGCGCCGCGGCGGAAGACCAGATCATCGACCAACTGCGTTCCCTCGGCTATGTCGGGGGGAAGGAGCCTCCACCCGTCGCCGTCCCGGCCACCCCGTCCGCCCCGGCGGGACCGGCCGCTCCGCCAGGCCCGGGATCCCCGCAGGGCGTGCCGACCCTCCTCTACCACACGAATCTTGCCGCGGTCCTGATTGGACGCCGGCAGTTCGATCAGGCGGAGGCCGAGTACCGGAAGGCGCTGGCCCTCGATCCCGATGCTCCCGAAGCGCTCACCGGCCTCGCCGCGTTGTACGAGATCAAGGGGGAGCCCGGGAAGGCTCTCGACATCCTGCGCGGCCTGGTGAGCCGGGATCCGCACGACGCCGGCACGCGCGTGATCAAGATGGCCGAGCTCTACGTGCGCCTGGAGCGCCCGGCGGACGGGATGGCCTACTTCGAGTCCCTGCAGCGCGCCCCCGGGTCGCCCCCGGAGGTGGCGCTGCGCACGGCTCTGGGAATTGTCGAGGCCGCCGCCGGCAGGACCGGCGAGGCGGAGCGCGACCTGCGCCGCGCCCTCCAGATCGAGCCGGCCTCCGTGGCGGCGATGCAGGAGCTGTTTCCGCTTCTCGACGCGCAGGACCGGGCCGCGACGCTGGAGCCCCTCCTGCGCGAAGGGCTCCGGCGGGAGCCGCGGTCGGCGATGTACCACAACTATATGGGACTGGCGCTCAAGCGCCGGGGTGACTTCCGCGGCGCCGAAATGGCGTTCCGGCAGACCCTCGAGGTGGCTCCCGATCTCGTCGGCGCGATGGCGAACCTGGGTGGCCTGTATCTGGCGGAGAACCGCGCCCCCGAGGCGGTGGCCGTGCTCACGAGCGCGCTCGAGAAGGAGCCGCGCAACATCGAATCGCGCACCAACCTGATCGTGGCGCTCGGCCTGGAGAAGAATCTCGACGCGGCCCGGGACCAGGTCGTGGGGGCGGAAAAGCTCGGGCTGCGAGCGGCTTCCCTGTACAACGCGATGGCGTACGCCCTGCACGTCAACGGCCGGTCCGAAGAGGCGCTCGCCGCCCTGCGGCAGGCGCTCGCGATCGACCCGCGCTCCGCCGATTCCCTGCGTCTGCAGCAGGAGATCGAGCGCGGCGGCGCCGTGCCGGCGACGGGCTACCGGTGAGGCCTTGATCGCGCGCCTGAGCGGCACCCTGATCGAGAGACACCCGGGGCAGGTGGTGATCGACGTCGGGGGAGTCGGGTATCTCGTGACCGTGCCCCTCGCCACTTCCAGCGGCATGGGCGAGCCGGGATGCCGCGTCGAGCTCCATGTGCACACTCACGTGCGGGAGGATGCGCTGTCCCTCTTCGGGTTCGGCAGCCGGCCGGAGCGGGATCTGTTCATCCGGCTCCTCGATGTCGGCGGGGTCGGCCCGAAAACCGCGGTGGCCCTGCTGTCCGGTCTGGGCGCCCCCGACCTGATCGAGGCGATCCTCAGACGGGACGTGAAGCGGCTCTCCTCGGTTCCGGGCGTCGGGCGGAAGACCGCGGAGCGCATCGTGCTGGAGCTCGTCGACCGTGTCGCCACCCTCCTCGCCGCGCCACCCGGGAGCGCCGGTTCCCGGAGCGACGGCGGCGGGCTGCGGGACGATCTCGTCTCGGCCCTGGTGAACCTCGGCTACAATGCGCGCGCCGCTTCCGAGGCGGTGGAGCACGCGCTCGGGGCGGCGCGGGGTGGCGATTTGCCCCCGTTCGAGGTTCTTCTGAAGAGCACGCTCCGGGCGCTGTCGCGCTGACGCCCCCGGCATCGGCAGGGTCCTTCCAGGCGACGGGGTGAGCGATGGAACAGGAAATCGGCCGCGGGAAAAAACGCCGTCGCCCCCTTCCGGACGCCGCCGCCCCCCCCCGGGCCAACGCGGAGGAACCGCTGCCGGGTGAAGAACCCGGCCCGGCCGATCGCCTGCTCGATCCAATCGCCCCAGGGGAAGAGCGGGCCGAGGACGTGGCGCTGAGGCCCCACACCCTGGACGAATATATCGGCCAGGAGCGGATGAAGGGGAACCTGCGCGTTTTCATCCGCGCGGCCCGTGAGCGTGGCGAGGCGCTCGACCACGTCCTGCTGTATGGCCCTCCTGGTCTCGGGAAGACCACCATCGCCCACATACTGGCGGGGGAGATGGGGGCCGCGCTGCGCTCCACGTCCGGCCCGGCCATCGAGCGCGCGGGGGACCTGGCGGCGATCCTCACCAGCCTGGACGGCGTCGGGATCCTCTTCATCGATGAAATCCACCGCCTGCATCCGGCCCTCGAGGAAATCCTCTACCAGGCGATGGAGGACTTTCAGATCGACATCGTGATCGGGCAGGGGCCCGGAGCGCGGACGGTCAAGATCGATCTGCCGCGCTTCACGCTGATCGGCGCCACCACGCGGATGGGGCTGATCACCGGTCCGCTCCGCGACCGGTTCGGCATCGTGCACCATTTCGATTTCTATCCCGTCGAGGATCTCGTGCGGATCGTGAACCGATCGGCGCGTCTGCTGGGTGTCAAGACGGATCCCGCCGGATCCGGGGCGATTGCCCGGCGCGCGCGGGGGACGCCGCGGATCGCCAACCGCCTGCTGCGCCGGGTGCGCGATTTCGTCCAGGTGGAGGCGGACGGCGGCATCACCTCGGAGGTGGCCGATCGGTACCTGGAGCGTCTCGAGGTCGACCTGTTCGGACTCGACAGGCTCGATCGGAAGATCCTGCTCACCATCCAGGAGAAATTCGACGGCGGTCCGGTGGGGGTGAACACCATCGCCGCCGCCCTGGGGGAGGAGCCCGACACCATCGAGGAGATCTACGAGCCGTATCTGATGCAGATCGGCTTCCTGGATCGCACCCCGCGCGGCCGCCGGATCACGGCGCGGGCGCTGGAGCACCTCCGCCTCCGTCCGGCTCGGGGCCAGCGCGGGCTGTTCCAGGAGTCTTAGAACCCCTCCATCTCAGGCCTTCCCGTCGTCGGCGCGGGCCGCCTGATCCCCCGCCTCCCCCGCCTCTTCAACGCGGTTGCGCCCGGAGCGTTTGGCGCGATACAGCGCCTGATCGGCGGCGCTGATCAGGCCTGCGACGTGGGGCGCGTCCCGGGGAAAGGCGGCCACGCCGAGACTGATCGTCACCCCTCCCGGGGGAAGCGGACGCCCGAGCGGCAAGGGGGTCTTTTCGATTTCGGCTCGCAGGTTTTCCGCCACCTTGGCGGCCGCGGTCCTGTCGGCGCCCGGCAGGAGGGCCACGAACTCCTCGCCACCGTAGCGCGCCGGCACATCGTCCTCGCGGACGGCAGCCACGATGGCGCCTCCGACCGCCCGCAGGACCTCATCGCCCGTAGCGTGGCCATGGGTGTCGTTGAGCATCTTGAACTTGTCGATATCGATCATCAGGACCCCGACGGCGTCGCCCGAGCGGCGGCGGCGGGCGAGCAAGCCGCAGAACTCGTCGAAGTAGCGTCGGTTCGGCAGGCCGGTCAGGGCGTCGGTCGAG
>JAYUCR010000353.1:0-9104 GCA_043740165.1 Acidobacteriota bacterium
GAGGATCACGAGGGCGACGTTCAGGCCGCGGCCGCGGCGGCGGCCGATCAGGGGGTGATCGTCTACACCGTCGGCGTCGGCGGGACGGCGGGGGAGCCGATCCCGCTGCGCAACGCGCGGGGCGAGGTGACCGGCTACAAGGAAGACAAGGAGCACCGCAAGGTCACCAGCCGTCTGGGGGAGGGGGACCTGGAGGCCATCGCCGTGGCGACGCGGGGCAAGTACTTCCGTTCGACGCCGGAAGGGATCGAGCTGCGGCGGATCTACGATGAGATCGCCGCGCTCGATCAGAAGACCCTCTCCTCGCGGCTCCAGACGGCGTACGAGGAGCGCTACATGATCCCGCTCGGGGCGGCCCTGCTGCTCCTGGCCCTGGAGGCGGCGATCGGCGATCGACGCGGGCGACCGGCGAGGGGACCTGTGCCGTCGCGCGACGCGGAGGCGGCATGAGACTCAGGGTGATTCCGTGGATCCCGATGGTGATGCTCGCCGCGACCGGGCTGGTGCTCGCCGACGCGGCCTCGCGCAACAACGAGGGGAATCGTCTCTATCAGCAGAAGCGCTATGACGACGCCCTGAAGAAGTACACCGACGCCCAGGCGAAGCTGCCGGGGGCGCCCGAGCTGCACTACAACATCGGCAACGTGCTGTTCCGCAAGGGCGAGTACGCGAAGGCCGTCGAAGAGTATCTGCGCGCCCAGGAGGCGACCGATAAGCACCTGGCGCAGATGGCGACCTTCAACCGCGGCAACGCGCTGATGCAGCAGGGGCAGTTGCAGGACGCGGTCAATGCCTACGTGCAGGCGCTGCGGGCCGACGCGAAGGACCAGGACGCCAAGCGCAACCTGGAGCTGGCGCTGCGGCTTCTCGAACAGCAGAAGAAGCAGCAACAGCAGGATCAGAAACAGGATCAGAAGAACCAGCCCAATCCGCCGCCACCACAGCAGCCCCAGCAGGATCAGAAAGATCCGAAGAAGGATGAAAAGAAAACGGAAGAGAAACGCCCCGGCCAGATGAGCGAAGAGGAGGCGCGCCAGATCCTCGACGCGATGAAGGACTCCGAGAAGGAAGGGATCAAGAAGCACGCCCAGGCGACCGCTCCCCCCGCCCGGCCCCCTGAGGAGGACTGGTGAAAAGGCTCGCCGCCCTGCTGTCCGGATGCCTGGCCCTGGGTGTCGCCTTCGCAGCGATGGCGCAGGCTCAGCCGCGCGTGCGCGCGCAGGTCGATCGCCTGGAGATGGCGGAAGGAGAGGACCTGCGCCTGACGGTCGAGATCGTCGGGCAGGCGCTCGACAAGGTCGGCCCGCCGGACATGTCGATCCTGGACGACTTCGAGGTCTCCGGGGGGCCGTCGGTGTCGACCCGTTACCAGTGGATCAACGGGGTCTCCTCGTCGAGCAAGACCTATACCTTCTTCCTGACTCCGAAGCGCATCGGCAAGCTGACGGTCCCGTCCCTCGGCATCCTGGCGCAGGGGGGGACCTACAGGACCCAGTCGATCGACGTCACCGTCACCCCGCGCGGCGCCATCCGATCGCCGATGCAACCGGCGCCGCCGGTGCCGCGGCCTGGGCCGGGTGTGGGCGGGGCGCCGCGCGGCAGGGCCCCCGGCCCCGCCGCCCGCGAAGCGCTCGCGCCGGCGGCGCTGCGGATCCGCTGCGAGGTCGACACCAAGAGCGCCTATGTCGGGCAGCAGGTGACTCTCAAGGTGGTGCTCGACACGCAGACCGAGGTGCTCAACATCGGCTACCAGGAGACCCCCACCTTCCCGGGCTTCTGGACCGAGGAGGTCAAGCTGCCCGATCAGCTCGATGTGCGGCGCGTGCAGATCGACGGGGAGCCCTGGAGCGAGATCACCCTCATGAAGCGGGCGCTCTTCCCCACCTCGGCGGGGCCGCTCACCATCCCGCCCGTGGCGTGGCAGATCCAGGTCCGCCGGCGCAGCACCGATGCGCTCGAATCGTTCTTCTTCACACCGACCGAGACCGTGACCCGGCGATCGGATCCGATCACGATCACGGCGCTGCCGGTGCCGGCGGCGGGGCGCCCGTCCGGCTTTTCGGGCGCGGTCGGGGATTTCAACCTGTCGGTGGTCGCCGATCGCCAGGCGTCGCGCGTGAATGACGCCATCGGCGTGAAGGTGAAGGTGAACGGAGAGGGGAATCTCGGAGCGGTGCAGGCCCCCGAGATCGCCGACCTGGCCGATTTCAAGCTGTTCGAGCCCAAGGTCTCCACCTCGACCACGATGGAGGGGGACCGCCTGCACTCGGAGAAAATCTGGGACTACGTGGTCATCCCGCTGGCGCAGGGGACCCAGACCGTGCCACCGGTCCGTTTCACCTATTTCGATCCGCACGCCGCCGCCTACCGCACCATCAGCAGCGCCCCGCTGTCGGTGCAGGTGGGAAAGGGGGAGGAGGGGAGCGGCTCGACGCTTCCCTTGGTGTCGCAGAGCGACGTGCGGCTGCTGCGGCGCGACATCCACTATCTCAAGATGGCCCCGGACGGGCTGCACGACCGGTCGCGGCCGCTCTACCGGACGCCGCTCTTCGTCGTCCTGGTCCTGATCCCGGTGGCCGCCGATCTGGCGCTTCTGGGCTGGGCGCGCACGCGCGACGATTCGCCGGGGGCGGCCCGGTCGCGGCGCGAGCGGCGCGCCCGTTCGGCGGCGCGCCGGCGCCTGCGGGCCGCGCGCCGCCAGATGACACCGTCCACCTCGCGCGCCTTCTACGCCTCGGTGGCGCAGTCGATGACCGACTACATCGGCGACAAGTTCGGGGCCGCCGGGGCCGGGCTGACGCACGAGCGGATCGAAGAGCTCCTGGCGACGCACGGCGCCGCCGAGGATCTGCGCGCGGCCTTCCACCGCTGTCTCGAGGCGTGCGACTATGCGCGCTTCGCCCCGTCCTCGTCGGACGCCGAGGCGATGCAGCAGACCCTGACGTCGGCGGAGGAGACGCTCGTGAGCCTGGAGAGGACGATCTCGCGATGAGGGGTCCCGCGCGGGCCGTGCGGCGGGCGGCCCTGCTCCTGGCGCTCGCCTGCGCGCTTCCGGCGGTCGTGCGCGCCGCCTCCCCGGAGGAGCTGTTCCAGGCCGGCAAGAGCGCCTACGACGACGGGCGGTACGACGAGGCGGTCGCCGCCTACCGCCAGATCCTGGCGCTGCGCATCGAGGATCCGCGCGTCCTGTTCAATCTCGGCAACGCCTGCTTCAAGCAGGGGCGGCTCGGGCCTGCGATCCTGAACTACGAGCGCGCCCTGCGTCTCGATCCGGGCGATCGCGAGGTGCTTTCGAACCTCGACCTGGCGCGCGGCCAGATCCGCGACCGCGTCGCCGAGCCGGAGCTGCAATACCCGATCCGGGTGGTCAAGGATACGATCGATGCGACGCCGCCCGATCCGCTCGCCTGGATTTTCCTGTGCTTCTACTTCGCCGCGGCCGCCTGCATGGGAGGAGCGATCGTGACTTCCTCGTGGGTGCGGCGCCGGCTGCTGTTCTATGCCGCCCTCCTCCTCGGGCTCGTCGTCATGACCAGTGGCGTGGCGCTGACGTACAAGCACCGCCAGGCCTCCGCCGACGTGGCGATCGTGATGCAGGACAAGCTCGACGTGCGCAGCGGACCGGGCGACGAGAACACCGTCCTGTTCACGGTGCACGAGGGGACCCGCCTGGAGATGCGCAACCGGCTCGATCCCTGGATCCAGGTCAGCCTGCCGAACGGGCTGAGCGGGTGGGTCCCGTCCGGCGCCGTCGAAAAAGTGTGATCGGGCTCTATCTGCACGTTCCCTACTGCACCGTCCGGTGCAGCTACTGCGATTTCTACCTGGTCCCGGTGCGCGGCCACGACCTCAGCGCCTACGCGCGCGCCATGGTGGCCGAGATCGCCTCCGTCGGCGCCGCGGTCACCGAGCGGGAAGGGCCGCTTCGGGCCGACACCCTGCACCTGGGAGGCGGGACGCCGTCGCTCCTGCCGGCGGAGGACCTGGAGGCGATCCTGGCGGCGGCGCGGGCCGCCTTCCGCGTGGTCGAAGGGGCCGAGCTGGCGCTGGAGGCGAACCCGGAGGATCTCACGCCGGCGCTCGCGGCGGCATGGCGCCGGGCGGGGATCAACCGTCTGACCGTGGGGGTGCAATCCCTCCAGGATCGACTGCTGCGCCTCCTGCGCCGGCCGCACGATGCGGCCCGCGCGATGGAGGCGATCGAGGTGGCGCGCAAGGCCGGCTTCACGAGCCTCGGCGCCGACCTGATCCTGGGGCTGCCGGGAGAAGAGGCCGAGGAGGTGATCGCCGGGATCGATCGGCTGGCCGCCGCAGGGGTCGACCATCTCTCCCTGTATCTCCTCGAGGTGCACGAACGGACCCGGCTGGCGCGCGGGCTGGCGTTGGGCCGCGTGGTGCTGCCGGCCTCCGACGCGGTCGCCGATCGGTACGATCGCGCCGCCGATCGCCTCGAGGGGCACGGCTTCGAACACTACGAGATCTCCAACTTCGCGCGTCCGGGCCATCGCAGCCGCCACAACATGAAGTACTGGACCGATCGGGAGTACATCGGCTTCGGGCCGGCGGCGCACTCCTACCGCGCCGGGGAGCGCACCGCGAACGCCGCCGATCTGGCGGCCTACCTGGCCTGCGGCGGCCTCGGGTTTCCCCGGATCGCCGAGCCTCCGTCCCGCAGGGGCCGGGGCCTCGAGGCGCTGTTCGCCGGATTGCGGCTGCTCGAGGGGGTCGATCTCGGAACCCTGCGGAAGCGCTACGGCGACGCCATTCCGCGCGCCGGAGATCCGGGAGTGATCGACCTGGAAAGGGCCGGCTTCCTGATCACCGACGGGGAACGGCTCAGCCTGACCCGGCGCGGGCGGCTGGTGTCGAACGAGGTGCTCGAGCGGCTGATGCCTCTCAGTTGACGTAGCCGAGCGAGCGCAGCCGATCCCGATCCTCCTGATTCAGGGGCTCCGGCTCGACGGTGGGGGTGGGCCCGGTGCCGTAATCGGCAAACTGCCGCAGGGCCCGCAGCAGCCGCAGGCGTATCTCCTGATGGTGGTTCGAAGCCGACAGGTCCCGCAGCTCCCCCGGGTCCGCCTGCAGGTCGTACAGCTCCAGCGCCTCCTCGCCGGCATGCGGGATCTGGATCAGCTTGTAGCGATCGTCGGCGGCCGACGTCCAGCGGCCTGTCGGTCCGTTCACGTAGTGGCGCCGGTTCTCCGGATGGATCAGCTCGTAGTCGCTCTCGGCGAAGACCAGCGGCCGGCCCGGCGCCGGCTCGAAGCCCTCCGCTCCCGCGGCTCCTCCCGCGACCGCCGGGCCCGGGACGAACAGCGGGCGCCCCTCCACCGACTGCATGCCGTCGATCTTCAAGAGGCCCAGGATCGTGGGCGCCACGTCGATGTTCATCGCCAGGCCGCTGAATCGACGTCCCGCCGGCACCGATCCCGGAAAGCGCACCAGGAGCGGGATGCGCAGTCCCTGCTCGTACAGGTACTCGCCGTGCGCGAAACGGTAGCCATGCTCCCCGAGGCTTTCGCCGTGATCGGCGGTCAGCACGACGAGCAGGGGGCGCGCGATCCGGTCGAGGCGCGCCAGGAGGAGGCCGATCGCCTGATCGGTCGCGGCGATCTCCCCGTCATAAAGGGAGACGACATGCTGCGTCGTCGCCGGAGAGAGGACGTCGTCGAAGATCACCTGCCCTTTGGTCAGGAGGCCGGCGTCGAGATCGGCATACAGGGTGAATGGGTCCTTGAACCCGGCATCGAAGGCGTGGTCGTACGGGGGCGGTGGGGCGTACCGCCAGTGCGGATCGAGGTAATGGACCCAGAGAAAGAAAGGGCCCTGATCATGCCCCTCGTCGAGCCAGTGCTGTGCCGACGCGGTGACGTCGGCCGCCGAATCGGCGTCCCAGCGCCGCTCGGGGTTTTCGTACCAGTCGAAGCCCTGCTCGAACCCCTGACCCGGCCTGAGGAAGGTGTTCGAGACCACCGCCGCCGTTTCGTATCCGTTGTCCTTCAGGACTTCGGCGAGGGTCTTGTTGGTCGCCGGAAGGCGGGCGAACAGGCCGCGCGCGCCGTGCGATTTCGGGTATCGCCCGGTCAGGATCGAGGCGACCGACTGCGTCGTGCGCGGCAGGGATGTGTAGGCGCGATCGAACCGCGTCGACTGCGCCGCCAGGGCGTCGATGTGCGGTGAGGTGGAGCGCGTGTAGCCATAACATCCCAGGTGATCCGGCCGGAGCGTGTCGATGGTGATGAGGACGATCGACGGCCGCGGCCGCGCGGCGCAGGCGATCGCTGGCAGGACCGCCAGGATGGCGAGCACCACGAGCAGGGGATCGCGGGAGGTGGCGGGCCGCGCGGCGGGGCGCGCGGAACGCACCGCGGCGGCGCGCACAGAGCCGTTCATCGAAGTCGATTATAGCGCGGGCAGGGCGGACACCCGGGCCAGTGCGCGGGCCGATCCACGGGGCGGCTCCGGGACGACTCGTGTAGGATCGCCGCGTGCCTATCGACCTGCGTTCCGACACCGTCACGAAACCGACCCCCGACATGCGGCGCGCCATGGCCGAGGCGGAGGTCGGGGACGACGTGTTCCGCGAGGATCCGACCGTGCGCCGCCTGGAGGAGATGGTGGCCGAGCGGCTCGGCAAGGAGGCGGCGCTCTTCGTCCCGACCGGCACGATGGGGAACCAGATCGCCCTGAAGGTCTGGACCCGCCCGGGACAGGAGGTCATTCTCGAGGAGCGCAGTCATATCTTCAACTACGAGATGGCGATGATGGCCGCCTTCTCGGGGGTCCTGGCGCGGCCGATCCCCGGGAAGGATGGCGCCTTGACCGTCGAGCTCGTGCGCCGCGCCCTGCGCCCTCCGATCTATTACATGGCGCAGACCGGGCTCATCTGCCTCGAGAACACGCACAACATGGCGGGAGGGACCATTCAGCCGGCGGCCGACGCGGAAGGGATCGCCGCGCTGGCGCGGGAGCGCGGGCTCCCGATCCATCTCGATGGGGCGCGGCTGTTCAACGCCGCCGTCGCCCTCGGGCGGCCCGCCGCCGAGCTGGCGCGACCGTTCGACTCGGTGATGATCGGCCTCTCGAAAGGCCTGGGGGCGCCGGTCGGTTCCGTCGTGGCCGGCGACGAGGCGTTCGTGGCCGAAGCGCTGCGGGTCCGCAAGCGCCTCGGCGGGGGGATGCGGCAGGCGGGTGTTCTGGCGGCGGCCGGGATCGTGGCGCTGCGCGACCAGGTGCAGCGCCTGGCGGAGGACCATGCGATGGCCCGTCGCCTGGCGGAGCGGGTGGCGTCGATGGCGGGGCTGGCGGTCGACGTCGCCCGCGTGCAGACGAACATCCTGATCTTCGAGGTGACGACACCGGCGATCACGGCGCCGCAGGTGGTGGAACGCTGGCGCGCCGGCGATGTGCTCGCGATGGCGCTGGACGATCGCCAGATCCGCGCGGTCACCCACTACGATGTCCGCCCGGATCAGATTGAGCTGGCGGCCGACCGGCTGGCCGGAATCCTCGCGGCAGCCTGACTTGATCCATCCCTGAGCGTGCAATAGAATCGCCGCCCACGGCGTCCCATCAAGGCTTCTGGAGAGGAGTCCCGCGTGGATTTCCGACCGACCGAGGAGCAGGAGATCACCCGGCGCGCCGTGCGTGAGTTCGCCGAACGGGAGATAGCGCCGCGCTCCCGCCAGATGGATGAGTCGCAGGAATTCCCCCGGGATCTCATGAAGAAGCTGGGGGAGATGGGGATGCTCGGGGTTTTCTTCCCGGTCCAGTATGGCGGCTCCGGCCTCACCTACTGCGAGTATGCCCTGATCATCGAGGAGCTGGCGCGCGTCGATGGCGCCATCGGTCTTTCGGTCGCGGCGCACAATTCGCTCTGCAGCAACCACATCTTCCTGGCGGGGACCGAGGCGCAGAAGAAGCGGTTTCTCGTACCGCTGGCGCGCGGCGAAAAAATCGGCGCCTGGAGCCTGACCGAGCCGACCGCCGGCAGCGACGCCGCCGGCACGCGCTCCACCGCGGTGCGCGACGGCGACGGGTACGTCCTGAACGGCAGCAAGACCTTCGCCACTCACGGCTCGGTCGGTGACGTCGCGGTGGTGTTCGCCGTGACCGACCGGACCAGGGGGAAGCACGGCATCTCCGCCTTCATCCTCGAGCGCGGCATGCCGGGCTTTCGCCCCGGGCGCAAGGAAGACAAGATGGGCTGCCGCGCTTCGGACACCTCCGAGATCGTCATGGATCAGTGCCGTGTCCCCCAAGAGCAGCTTCTCGGACGTGAGGGCGAAGGGTTCATCGACGCGCTGCGCATCCTCGACGGAGGGAGGATCGGCATCGCGGCCCTGGCGGTCGGGATCGCCCAGGGAGCTCTCGAGCAGGCGACCGCCTATGCCGTCCGGCGCGAGCAATTCGGCCAGGCCATTGGAAACTTCCAGGCCGTCCAGTGGATGCTGGCCGACTCGGCCACCGAGATCGCCGCGGCGCGCCTGCTGGTGCAGCGGGCCGCCTGGCTGAAGCAGGAAGGCCAGGACGTCAACTCCGCCTCCGCGATGGCCAAGCTGTACGCTTCGGAGACCGCGGTCCGGGTGACCGACCGCGCGGTCCAGATCCACGGAGGCTACGGCTACATCAAGGACTATCCGGTCGAGCGGATGTATCGCGACGCCAAGCTCACCACCATCGGCGAGGGGACCTCGGAGATCCAGCGGCTGGTGGTCGCCCGACACCTCATCGGCCGCGCCAAAGAGTCGACCCCGTGAACGAGGGGTTGGCGGCCTCGGTCGCGGCGGGCGACAGCCTGGCCCTGGCGCGCGCCATCACCCTGGTCGAAGACGGTCTGCCGGCGGGGGAGGCGGTGCTCGGCGCGCTGTTCCCCCGCACCGGCCGGGCCACCGTTCTGGGGATCACCGGTCCGCCGGGCGCCGGCAAAAGCACCCTCGTCAATCACCTCATCTCCCGCTACCGTGCGGCCGGCAGGAGCCTCGGTGTGGTGGCGATCGACCCGAGCAGCGCCTTCAGCGGCGGGGCGATCCTGGGCGATCGGATCCGCATGCAGGAGCACACCCTCGATCCGTCGGTGTTCATCCGATCGATGGCCAGCCGCG